>CAIOAQ010000351.1 GCA_903856025.1 uncultured beta proteobacterium | reverse complement strand
CCCAAGCAAGGCACGGCCCCCTCGGGGGGCAGCGCCGCACACGAAGTGGCAAGCGTGGGGGCTTGTTGCAGCAACTGCGACAACTGCCTGCAGCCACCTGATGTGTGGGACGCGACGGACGCAGCGCGCAAACTCCTTTCCACCGTTTATAGGGTGCAGCAGTTGAATGGCTACGGTTTTGGCACTGGACACATCATCGACATCCTTCGTGGCAAAGTGACCGACAAGGTTTCCCAGCGCGGACACGAAAGTTTGAGTACTTTTGGCATTGGTGCTGATTTGTCGGAGTCAGAGTGGCGTGCCGTGTTGCGCCAGTTGATGGCCACCGGTGCGGTGGCGGTGGATGCGCAGGCATTCAACACCCTCACGCTCACCGACACGTCGCGCGCCGTGCTCAAAGGCGAAGTGCCCGTGCGTTTGCGGGTGGCCGCAGCCCCGGTGCATGCGTCCAAGGCGCGTCGAGCAAAAGCGGCTGCAACGGACAAGGTTTCTGCGGTGTTGGATGCCGATGCGCAGCAGCGTTTTGCGGCACTAAAGGTCTGGCGCGCAGAGGTGGCCAAAGCGCACAACCTGCCAGCCTACGTGATTTTTCATGATGCCACCATGGCGGCCATCGCACAGCGTGCACCGCAATCCCTGGAAGATTTGCAGGGCATCAGCGGGATTGGCGCGCGCAAACTGGAGGCCTACGGGTCAGAAGTGATTGCCACCGTCAGCGCCGTCCATGCGCCAATGGTGTGACGCAAAACCGTGGGTGCGGTGCTGTCGCCCAATTCGATAGAAGATGGGCTGACAAGCTTGCTCAAATGCCAGTGATTTTTCGACGCTGGTCTGGCGCTGACTGCGCCTACGCTCAGGCGGCCAACTCCGCGTTTTCGCTGGCCAGGATGTGGCCCAGCGCGCGCGCCACAATCGGCGTTTGATCGATGACGCGCAGGCGTTTGTGGCGCAGCAGTGCGGCGACCTCACGCTCCGAGCGCACAAACGCATCAACCCCTTCTCGGTTGGTGAAGAGCATGCGTGTACGCAAGGGGCTGACCCAACTCAGCTTGTATCGGTGCTGTAAACCGGAATCTTCATTGAAATCAAACCACATGCCGCGCATGAAGGCTTGAGCCATTGCGTCATAGGTGTCTCTGGACTCTGACAACTGATTGGCCAGGCGCGCATCAAGTTCCTGTATGGCTTCCTGGCCATTTTGTTCGTCCAGCGCCGCAGACGCGGTGTCTTCGGACGGCGCTTGCGTCATGCGAATGGCCAGTGTGTGGGCGGCGATCAAGCGACGGGTGAACTTGGCTCGTCCTGGTTCGTTCCACGCGATGTCGTCAAGCCCTTCATTCAGGCAGCGGACCAGTTGAGGCAAGACTGCAACGAGTTTGAGTCTTTCCTCGGACTCTGTCTTTGGCTGCGTGGACCAGATCAACTGGTCCATGGTGAGCAGGGCCGATTCCCAAGTCAAGCTGCTGGCGTCAGACTTCAACCATGCCCATGCCAGCACTTCACGCCATTGACGGGTCAAAAAGGGGGCCAAAAAATTCACCAAAGGTCGTGACTTGGGCAGTGCCCTGATACGGTTGTGTACCATTTCATCGGCGTGTGCCAGGGCTTCATCAAAAGCCTCGCCACTGCGCTCCTGTTCTGCCGCAGGTTCAATGCGTCCCTGGGCTTGTTGTTCGGTCTCGAACAGGAACTCATTGAAACGCTGCAACAAGTCACGAAACAGTTCCAGGTCGTTTTCAAACTCATTGAGAACCCGCTGGACGGTGTATTGGATGCGTGTGTAAAGCGGATCGTCTTCGCCCTTTTCCGGAGCCCACGCAATGGAGGCTTGCGCCAGCGTATCCACCAGACGGCGTGCCGGGTGTTCGGCGCTAAGGAAAAAGTCGCGGTCAATCATGGCGGCTTTGAGTACGGGAATTTGCAAGCGTCCAATGACAAATTTCATTTGTGCCGGAATCGTCTGGTCGGCAAACACGAAGTCAAACACCTCGGCCAAGGCATCTACCGTGCCGCGATCAAGTTCCGGCGCACGGCGTACCTGTTCCCTGTCGCGCATCTGACGCAGGACGTTATGGCCTGCGGGGTTTTGTCCGGTAAAAGCAGCTTGGGAGAAGGTGGCGACTTCTCCAGCCTGCAGGTTGCCGAGGTAGCCCATGAATTCAGGGTCGGCTACGGGCAGGGTCTGCCATCCCGTCTCAACCATTTCAGGGCTCAATGACCCCATGAACTCGGACTCGTCACCTGCATCACACGATGCAGGTGGTGTGGCTGAGGTGCCAGCAAGCGCATCCCGCGACCGTGGTGTGGGCCCCCGTGTCGGAAGGGGCACTTTGGTGCTGCTGCTGGGGCCTGTCAGTCCCAGTCGCATGAGAAATCCCCGAGCTTGTGTTGCAAATGCCCGCCCTGCGGACGGGTATCGCGTCACAGCTGGCACACGTGTTGGCAGCGAAGGAGCGGGTGCGGCCTTCGCCGACGACTTGGCGGTTTCGTGTTTGATGCGGAGTGCGGGTTGGTCTGCGACTCCCGCCAGCGCCAGTACCTTGTCGAGCTCACAGTACAGTGTGGACAAGTCCACGGAGTGTTGCGGATCCAGTGTCAGCATGAGGTCATCGGTCGCTTGCGGATCGAGGCCACAGTGCTCCCACGCCGCCAGGAAGGCGCGAACAAATACTTCAGGTCGAAACGGGTTACGCGACAGGCTGGGCGCGTTCAAATTCAGCAGCGCAGACAGTCGATTGGTAAGTGAGGTCAGGCTGGGTTCAAAATGGATGTTGAATCGTTCAGTGACACGATCCAACAGCAAAATCCGTTCAACTTCGTTCATGTCAATCAATGACAGCGACATGCCATCCAAGGGATGATCGGGGTGATTGTTCTCTGTCGCCCGCGGTGGGGGGGCATCAGGGAATGCCAGAAGTGCCTCTTCGTCAATGGTGACTTGCACTGCTGCCCGAAACGCCTGATTGAATACCTGTGATTGTTTGTCCAGCAGGACAAAGGCTGAACGCAAATTTTGCGCTTGCCCAAGCGATGTACGGGAATCCAACACGGTCAGCAAGTGTTCCCGAACCCGATGCAGATTGTCAGTTTCACGCTCCGCAAAAAACACCAAAGCCCTTGCGATCAGACCGCGCAGATGCCGCCGGGTTCGCATATGCAGATTGCGGTTGGTTGAATCGGGGAAAGTCATTGAACTGCTGGTTATGGTAGGGCCAACCAAGGCTACTTAGCCTATCAGCAATTCCTGGTAAGAAAACGTAACAAGTGTCAAAGTTGGTAAGCCGCAGAGTTAAATCGTAAAAACACGGGGTGCATCATCGCGGTCGTGTAGCGGGGCATGTATTGGAATCAAAATCACAAAACATGCACCCGTGTCATTTTGCTGGCGCAACTGGATGTCTCCGCCCAACATGCCATAAACAATGTTATGCACAATGTGCAGACCCAACCCGCTACCGCCTTGTCCCAATTTGGTGGTAAAAAAGGGATCAAAAATACGGTTTGCATCCTCTTCATGTATGCCTTTGCCGTTGTCACTGATCATCAACGCTACTTTGTCTCCCTCGGTGCTGGCGCTGATCGTGATGGTGCCATTCTCATGTCCCTCAAATGCATGCACAACAGCATTTTGAATCAGGTTGGAAACCACCTGCCCCAGCGGACCAGGGTAACTGTCGAGCGTGACGTTCGGCACGTGGACGACAACTTCAATGGGTTTGTGCTTCATGGACGGTTGCAGTGTGAGCAAAATTTCATGCACCACTTCGGCCAGATCAAATGGGCGACGTTGTTCACTGGTTTGGTCCACGGCGACACGCTTGAAGCCATTGATCAGTTCGCTGGCTTTGGTCAAATTGCGCGTGGCAATGTCGCTGGTGGTTTGAACCTGTTCCAGAAATATATCCAGGTCTGAGCGGCGCAATCCCAATGCCAGTCTTTCGCGAAGGTCCCTGAGCCGCTGAGCGAGGGTAGAAACCACCATCAAACCATTGCCAATAGGTGTATTGAGTTCGTGTGCTACCCCTGCAACCAGCGAACCCAGGGCGGCCAATTTTTCAGAGTGAACCAAGTGAGTTTGTGCCTGCTTGAGGGCTTGCAGTGTCTGCTCAAGTTCCTGATTGGTCTCGCTGAGGCGCTCAGTTCGTTGCGCAACGCGTTTTTCCAGATCGGTATTGATCGCCTTTAATTGTGCTTGTAACTGGTGCGTTTCGGTGACGTTGTGCACCGCGACGATCAGAAGGTCATAGGGCGTGCTATTGATCCAACCGGCAAGACCTTCAATATGTCGTTTGCGACCATCTGACAGCGTGATATCACCCTCCAGTTGCACGCTCGTCTTGTTGGGCCCCAGCAAGCGCAGCTTGTGTTGCAGGCTTTGTACATCGTCAAAGAGTCCTGATTCAGCCATTTCCGCGGGGAGTATGCTGCCAGGTTCATGCCCGGTCAGTTCCACAAACGCATGATTAACCGCAGTGCAAATGTCGCCCCGTGGCTGACGCTCAATCACCGCCGCTGCGACTGGGCTGGCATTGAAGAGAAGGTTAAAGCGTTGTTCGCTGAGCCGCAATGCGCTCTCATGGCGCTTGATGGCGGTGATGTCGACATCCATGCACACAAACTGACGACCCGCATCATCACTGGGGACGGCAAATGTGGTTGACAAAATGTGGATGGTTTTGCCCTCACGGCTGGTGATTTCTCCTTCAAAAGGCCCGAAGGGCCTGCCACTTTGATCGATCTCGCGGAGGACTTTGACAAACTGTTGGTGCTGGGCAGGTGAGTAAATCAAATCGGCCAGGGTTTTTCCAATCGCCTGTGCCTTGCTCCAACCCATCAATTGTTCCGAGGCAGAGTTCCAGTCCACCACGCGGCCATCTATGTCAAACCATTGGATGGCCACGTTGGGAGAGGTTTCAACAATCGCCTTGAGATGCAGTTCACGGCTTTCTATTTTCCTTGCCATGTCCTGCAAGCAGGTGTTCAAAGAGATGATTTCAACAGTGTCTGTTTTGCCCTCAGGTGGCGCGTAATTGCCGTGAGCCACACGCTCTGCATAGTCCAGGCTGTGTTGCAGTTGCTTCTGTAGACTGACGGATAAGGCGCTGAACAACGCAAAACCTGCTGCAAGTGACACCAGAAGCGTGGTCAATGCGATACCAATGGCCGCACGTTTGGCTTCCTCCGTGTGGGTTTGAGGGTAGGCCGCCATCACAACCCAGCCCATTCGGCTTATCCGCTCTGCCCGGCCGGAATAAAGCGTGTTGTCAAGATCGAAGTTGGCAAACACAGGATGGCCACTCAATGCGGCGTGGATCACTGAAGTGGAGGCCAGATTCCTCCGTGTTTGGTAGTGTTTTGGATCAGCGGAAGCAATGACTTCGCCCTGTCTGTCCGTTATCAGCACCAGCAAGCCATCAACAGAACCTGTTTGTTTGATCAAGTCCACCAGCTGGGTCACACTGAGTTCCAACACCAGCACCTGTTGATCCATCGGCAGCACCAAAGCGACCACCGGCTTATCTTGCAATATTGATTTGTAGTGGTCGCTCCAGACGGGCGTGCCTTTTTGGCGGGCTTCCAACACGCCGGGCGAGCGGCCCATGTCACTGCCTATGAAGGTGTCGGTATTCACGTTGGGCTCGGCTTGACTACCTACCATGGTTACTTTCAGGTCTTTGTCCAGAATGAAGCTGGCGCCAATCAAACCTGTATGGCCTGCAACGTGCGTCACCAACTGGGCAAGTTGGTTGGCCTTGGCTGAGCCCTTGCTGTCCACGAGCACTTGACGCAGTGCTTCAGCGGTCGATTCGATGGTATTCAAAACCACTTCAATTTGTGCAATCGACATGGTCACGGCGCGTTGCTGCTCGGCCTGAGCCTGCTCTCGCACCATGGGTAGCCGCCAAAATACCACCAACAACGCAGCCACCACGACCGCCGCAAAAATGACGATCAAGAACTGGTGAATCAACAGCTGGCGCAGCGTTCTTGGTGGTCGTCGCGTCACTGGAGAACCCTTAATTCACCTTCGTTGAGTTCAACCATGTACACCGGTCGTTTGGCATCTCCGTTCGAGTCGAATTGAATCGGATTCTGAATTCCCCAAAAATGCCTGATGCGCAGCAAGGCGTCTTTCAGTGGTTCGGTAGGTTTTTTCTGTCCAATGGCGCTGATCAGCACATTCATGGCATCAAAGGCTGCAAACTCTGCAAAACCGGGCACGCGACCAAAACGTGTCTTGAATTGATTGCGAAATTGAAGGGATTTTTCACCGTTGTCGCGCACGTTCATGAATTGCGAAAAACGGATCCCATTAAGTCCATTGCCAACGATTTTCCAGACCGACTCGGATCCAGCCCATTCTGCAGCCATGATAGGCAAATTGTTGCCCTGTCTGCGCGTCAACAGGGCGAGTTGCGCAACATCAGGCGCGCTTGCCACAAAAACCAAACCTTCAGGTCGTGCACTGAGTGCCTGAGCCAGCGCGTTGTTCAATCCATGACCATCGCCCGACCTGAACTCTTGTTCGGACAAGATTTGCCCGCCAAGTGCTCGGACCTGCTTGCCAAAATGCTTGCTCCAGCTCTTGCTGTAGGCGCTGTTGGCTGCGTCGATTACCAAAGCAAAACGTTTCAATCCCGCCTTTTCAACGTAATAAGTGGCGCTGAAAGTGGCGTACTCGGCGGTATTGGATGTAACGGTGAAAAAATAATCATTCAGCCCGGAAAAATCATCACTGGTCACGGTCGGCGAAACAGTTACCAGTTGCATATCGTTGGCCATGGGTATCCACCGTGCGGCCACGCTGCTGGTCATGGGGCCGACCATGCCTGAGAGTTTGGCTGCTTCAATTTGAGGTTTCAGTTCTGGCAATGCGTCGGGGTGTTGCTGGTCATCAAATTCCTGCAGGACGAGCAAATGACCGTTGATGCCTCCGGACTGATTGGCCTGCTCCAAGGCCAATAGCGCACCATCACGTCCGGCAATTCCAAGGTCAGCGTATCGGCCAGTTAATGCGCCGATGAATCCTAAGGTGATCGGGCCGGCATTGCATCCCAATAGAGACAGGCAGACCACCAGCAATGCCGCATGTTTACGCCAGTTGGTGGCCAAACGCATGTTGCGCCCCGGATGTCTTACAGAAGATCCATCGCGGAAAACTGCGCTGGCCATTGAACCAGCCAGACCATCAAGTCAGACAGCGCCAGTGGTTTGGACATGAAATAGCCTTGCCCTTCGTCGCAACCCATACCGCGCAGGGCCAGCCAAGTTGTCCCATCTTCGATGCCCTCAGCCAGCACCTTCAATTCGAGCTTGTGGCCAAGCTCGGTGATCATTTCCGCAATTCTGGGGCCACCTGGCCCTGCTAATTTCAAGACAAAAGAACGGTCGATTTTGATACGGTCTACTGGCAACTGTTCAAGGTAGCTCAGTGACGAATAGCCTGTGCCGAAGTCATCAATCGCCACGGCAACGCCAAGGTCCCGCAATTGTGTGAGCACCTGATCGACCACTTCGCGGCCCAACATCGCTACGGATTCGGTGATTTCCAGCTCAAGGTCACGTGGTTGCAAATGGTGGGTTTGCAGCGCATGGACAACACGGTTCAAAAAGCCTTCAGCTTGAAACTGCACCACCGATACGTTGACTGCCATGTGGCAATGCGCCAAGCCCTGGTCTTTAAGCAGTTGCATATCTCTGCACGCGGTTTGAAGAATCCAGTCGCCCATCGCCACAATCAGGCCGGACTGTTCGGCGACAGGAATGAATTGGTCTGGCGGAATGTAGACGCCGGTGGATGTTCGCCACCGAATCAGGGCTTCAAGCCCAATCAACTGACCTGTGCGCAGGTTGACCTGGGGTTGGTAAACCATGAATAAATGGCCGTCACCGAAGGCCTTGTGCAAACCTTCAAGCATCAACGCGCGTTGACGTGCGACCTGCGCCATGTCCTGGGAATACACCGCGAACCGACCACGGTGGCTGCGCTTGGCGTACTTCAGGGCAATGCCAGCGTCTTTAAGCCAATCGATGCCGTTATGAACTTCAGGGCTTCGGGGGGCCATTCCCACAGTGACCGACACCAAGTGGGGTTGTCCTGCGACCAAGGCGCGGCGATCAAGAGAATGCTTGATCCGCTCGTAGCTGATGCATTGGCTGCTGCCAAGTAAGCCGAACGAGTCGCTCGATACGCGTGCCACCCGCACGTCTCCACCGAATTCATCAGCCAGACATTTACCTACCGCTTTCAGAAGCTGGTCTCCGTAGGCGTGCCCCATCAAATCGTTGACCTCGGCAAAATCATCAATGTCAACCAGTGCCAATACGTCGTCAGACGGCGCAGACAGCAACATTTTGCTCAAGCTTTCAATCAGGCTGGTCCGGTTGGGTAGCAGCAACAAGGCGTCAACATAAGCATCGTTGTGCAATTTCTCAACCAATCCGAAATTGCGCAAGGCCGAGCTCAAGTTCACACTGAACACGCTCAGCAGGCGTTGATCTACCGACTGCAGCGGTGTGCGTGTGGCCACGTAGGTGGCCATGGCCCAACCCTTCTGATCGCCAAAGTACAGCACGGTTTCATATTTGCTGAAATGGCTTGCTCGGTCAAGAAGGGCGGTGCCAAGGAGCTTAGAGATTTTTGGGTCGTCCAACTCAGCCAATGTTCGGCTAATGCAAGGCAAAAATCGGCCTGCAGCCGCTACGATGGTGTACGGGGCATCGTCATCGTTGTGATGCGCGCACACCACACCCTCGGTGCCCGTCCTGAGCAGTGCTGCCATTTGAGTGATGACACCTGCGGCGAAGTCGCGCAGATCGTTTTGGTTGAGAAAACCGCCACTGCAATTGACAATCAGTTCAAGTCCACGACGACCCGCTTCGATGATTTGCAGCTGATCGTAAGCGCGCAAACTGGCAGTGACGGATGTCAGCAGCTTGTGGTGGGTCAACTCGGATTTGGTCTTGTAGTCGTTGATGTCGTATCGCAGGAGGGTCTCATGCTCCGGCGCATAACCTGGCTGACCCGTGCGCAAAATGATGCGGGTGGCGTTCAGTTTGGCCTGGTGACGCAAGAAACCAACCAGTTGGAGACCTGCGTCCGGTGTTTCCATCACGACATCGAGAAAAACCAGTGCCAGGTCGGTCTCATGCAACAGCATTTCTTTGGCTTGTGCCGCTGAATAGGCATGCAAAAACAACAAAGGCCGTTCAAACAGAATCAAACCTTTTAAGGCAAACAACGTGGCCTGGTGCACATCCTCATCGTCATCAATGATCAATATCCGCCATGGCGACGGCGGTATGGCGTCGTCATCGGCGACAGGTGCATCCAGTGCATCTGCGAATTGAAAAAAGTCCTCGTTGCTTGAACTTGAGGTTGTCATGGGTGGGCTTTTTTGTGGGGGCTGTGATCTATGTTAAGTCAAAACCTTACCACGCTGTCGGTCTTTCACCAATTACCCGCCGCAAGTTCGCTACGCCTATTTGACTCCCCCCAACAAGGCCTCTTTAAGTTTGAAATCTGCCGGTGCATTGCCCAGCCAAATGGACATCAGGGCATCAAAAAACTCTGGTTCTTTGAAGGGCTCGCCTTGCACCACGCCTTTGACGGTGATCACGGTGCCCTTGCCGGGGAACCAATCAATCAGGAAATTGTCGCCTGCAACCATTTTTTTCTGGTCAGAAAAAATCTGCCCCATGCGCAGCAAGCCTGGAACCAATTTCGACATGGCAGCCTTGCCCG
Organism: uncultured beta proteobacterium; assembly: GCA_903856025.1. Taxonomy (GTDB): domain Bacteria; phylum Pseudomonadota; class Gammaproteobacteria; order Burkholderiales; family Burkholderiaceae_C; genus Rhodoferax. The sequence continues at coordinate 5,184 of CAIOAQ010000351.1, read as the reverse complement.
CGTTGTCCTGAATACCGCGTGTCAGCAGCTTGCCCAACTCGGCGGCATCGATGTCGCGCAGCATGGTCACGCTCAAGCGCTTTGGGCCTGGTTGCAGGGCGACTTTTTCTGGCGTATCTGCCTTTTCTGTCAGATACAACCCGGCGACATACACCTTGAACACCACTTTGTAGCGGGTGCCAGCACCGTTAAGTTTCAGGTTCGAGCCTGCCAAGTTGATGGTTTCGTCCAATTTAACACCGTTGACATCCTTGGTGGCTGACATGGCTGCGCAACTGAGCAAACCCGCTAAGAGCAAAACAAACAGGGATTTGATGAATTTCATGGTGGTTCCTTAAAACGAACGGTCGTGCCATTTTGGCAAAGGGGTGTATTTTCAGGTGAATGCAGCCTGTTCACAACAGGGTTTTCATGGGGGTAAAGCGGCAGACACCAGCGGTTCATAAATAAAATGCTTTGCTACACTCGTCGCATGTTTATTCACAGGATTCACATCACAGGTTGCGGTGACCGGGGGGCTTGGCCCTGGCGCTGGTCGCGTGCGGCGTCAGCGTTGCTCTGACGATTTGTTTTTACATAACAACTGGGTGACTTGGGTGTCGCCCGCTGAATCTGAAGTGTCCCGCCTGTGGGTGATCCGGCTTTTTCACAGCGATCCGTCCTGCAAGGCAGGGTGAGCCAGCAAGGCCACTTGACGTTCAGTCTTTAACCGAAAGACGTTTGTGATTTCCGAACTTGAATTCAAACAACTCAGTGCGCAGGGTTTTAACCGCATTCCGGTGGTCGCTCAGGCCTTTGCAGATCTGGAAACGCCACTTTCCCTTTACCTCAAGCTTGCAAACAGTGCACCTTTCAGCTTTTTGCTGGAGTCTGTGGTGGGTGGTGAGCGCTTTGGCCGCTACAGTTTCATAGGCTTGCCGGCCCGCACCTTGCTGCGCAGCAGCGGCTTTGGTGACCAGGCCCGCACCGAGGTGGTGACGGATGGTGTGGTGGTGGAAACCAGCAGTGCCAACCCGTTGGACTTTATTGCGGACTATCAGAAGCGCTTCAAGGTGGCGCTGCAGCCTGGTATGCCCCGTTTTTGTGGTGGTCTGACAGGTTATTTTGGCTATGACGCGGTGCGCTACATAGAAAAAAAGCTGCAAGCCACCTGCCCACCCGACGAATTGGGTTGCCCTGATATTTTGTTGCTGCAGTGCGAAGAACTGGCGGTGATCGACAACCTGTCTGGCAAGCTTTATCTGATGGTTTATGTTGATCCAGCCCCCGAAGATGCTTATCTTAAAGCTATTGAAAGAATAGCGGACCTGAAGCGACTCCTGAATCAACCTGTGCATGCGCCCCAGGTGCATGCCAGCGCAAGTCAGCCCGTGGTGCGTGACTTTGCCAAAACGGATTACCTGAACGCGGTGGTGCGTGCCAAGGAACTCATCGCCGGGGGCGACTTCATGCAGGTGCAGGTGGGACAACGCATCAAAAAGACCTACACCCAGTCGCCTTTGAGTTTGTACCGGGCGTTGCGCTCGCTCAATCCCAGCCCCTACATGTACTACTACAACTTCAGCGGTGCCACAGCCGATGGGGCGGATTTTCACGTGGTGGGCGCTTCACCAGAAATTCTGGTGCGGCAAGAGCAGGTGACGCAAGACGAAAAGACCGTGCAAAAAATCACCATCCGTCCGCTGGCGGGCACGCGCCCACGTGGTGCCTCGCCTGAAGCAGACAAAGCGGCTGAGTTGGAGCTGATCAATGATCCGAAAGAGCGTGCGGAACATGTGATGCTGATTGACCTGGCGCGCAATGACATTGGCCGCATCGCCGAAATCGGCAGCGTCAAAGTGACCGACGCATTTTGTGTCGAGCGATACAGCCATGTGATGCACATTGTGAGCAACGTCGAGGGTACGCTCTTGCCCGGTATGTCCAGCATGGACGTGCTCAAGGCCACCTTCCCGGCGGGTACGCTCACGGGTGCGCCCAAAGTGCATGCCATGGAGCTGATTGATCAGCTGGAACCCACCAAGCGTGGTTTGTACGGAGGGGCCTGTGGCTACCTCAGTTATGCCGGTGACATGGATGTGGCCATTGCCATCCGTACGGGCATCATCAAGGATCAAATGCTCTATGTGCAGGCCGCCGCAGGGGTGGTGGCGGACAGTGTCCCAGAGCTTGAATGGCGTGAGACCGAAGCCAAGGCCCGGGCCTTGCTGCGCGCGGCTGAGCTGGTGGAGGAGGGGCTGGTGTGATGCAACTGTTGCGACGCTGGCGTTTCTGGGTTTTGCTGGCCATCGGTCTGGCTGGGATCGGCTCGTCCATGCTGTTGTGGTCGGTCCACGAGCACCAGCGCGTCGAAACCGTCGAACTTGACCGACTCAACCAGCAGTCCAAGGTGATCGAGGACAGCCTGTCGCGGCAATTGTTGGCGGTCCAACTGAGCCTGGCCACCATCGCGGCAGATGTGCCATCCTGGTACGAAGACAACGCCGGACGTGCCAAGGCCACGCACCTGTTGCAAAGCCTGGATGCGTCCATGCCGATTGTTCGCACGTTTGTGATCACCGATGCCAAGGGGATCGTGACCCTGAGCAACCGCCACGAATTGTTGGGGTTTGATGCCAGTGAGCGTGATTATGTGCAGGAGCCGCGCCAGCAGGCCAATCCCAACGTGCTCTACGTGAGCGTGCCGTTCAAGACCATGTTGAATAATTTTGTCATCAACTTCAGTCGACCTTTGCTGGATAGAAACGCTGCATTTGATGGGGTGGTTTCGGCGGCGATAGACACAAATGAGGTGGGCAGCTTGCTCAATTCGGCGCGCTATGCCGATGACATGCAGGTCATGCTCGCCCATCGCAATGGCACTGTAGTTGCGAGTCAACCAGCCACTGCATTGGCGCCAGGCAGCCATTTGGCGAGCGGTTTTTCGGACTTGTTGTCTGCCGCCAATCCGCCAGGGAACACGGGAGCCGAATCGGTGGTGCGCAGCGTCGACCATCAACGTCTGGCCATTCTTCGGACGATTGCACCAGCAGGGTTGAGTCTGGATAAGCCGTTGCGGGTGTTGTTGGTCCGTGACAAGGCCGAGGTGTTCGCTGGCTGGCGCGGTGACATCAAAAACGGCGCATTGTTCTTTGCTTTCCTGTGTGTCATCGGTGTGATTTCCCTGACTGTATTTGAGCGCCAGCGGGCTCAAAAAATTGTGGCAAACAAGCGACTCAAGCTGGCCACCGAGGCCAGTGGTGTTGGCATCTGGGAGTTTGACCTGATCAGCAAGCGCTATTACTGGGACGATGCCATGTTTGCCATGTTTGGCCTGGACCCGTCCAGAGTCAGTGAGCGCAATGACGACTGGCAACGGTTGTTGTCGGCGCAGGACCTCAGTCGCATGCGTGAAGCGACGCGCAAGACGGTGCGCGAAGGACACACCTTTGAAATGACGTTCCAGATCACGCGCTTGGACGGGCAGGTGCGTGCCATGCACAACCGCGCCGCGCTCTATGCAGATGATGAAGGCGTGCCGCGTCGTCTGATCGGTGCCACCGAAGATGTGACCGAGCGCCGCCAGCAAGAGGCTGAATTGCGGGTGGCGGCGGTGGCTTTCCAATCGACCGACAGCATGTTGGTGGGTGACGCACAGGGCCTCATTCTGCGCGTCAACGCGGCCTTCACCCTGTTGTTTGGCTTCGACGCAATCGAGGTGGTCGGCAAAAATGCCAACATTTTGAAATCTGAGCGAGAGAAGACGGTGCGTTTCAGTGACCTGTGGGCGCATTTGTTGCGCGACCATCAGTGGCATGGCGAACTCTGGAGCCGTCGCAAGGACGGGCGTGACATTTTCTGTGCGGTCAGCATCACTGCCGTGTGTGACGATGCCGGGCAACTCACCCACTATGTGGCAACTCATGTGGACATCACCTTGCGCAAGGCTGCCGAGGACGAAGTCAAGCGCATGGCATTTTTTGATCCCCTGACCCAATTGCCTAATCGCAGATTACTGACCGATCGTTTGCAGCAGGCCATCAACCAGGCACGTCGCAACAGCACCCTGTTGGCCGTGATGTACCTTGATCTGGATAAATTTAAACCAGTCAACGACAGCTATGGCCACGCGGTAGGAGATGACTTGTTGCGAATGGTCGGGCAGCGCATGTTGGTTTGCGTGCGCGAATCAGACACGGTGGCACGCGTCGGTGGTGACGAATTTGTCGTGCTCTTGCCCGATATCAAGCAGCTACAGGATGCCCTGCGGGTGGCTGAAAAGGTCCATTTTCAGTTGCGACAGCCCTTCACCTTGACCAGCGGTCTGGTGGTGAACATTTCTTCCAGTGCCGGTATTGCCCTGTTTCCGGCGCACGGCGATACCGAGGAGCAGTTGTCACACAATGCCGATGTGGCGATGTACATGGCCAAGGCTGGCGGGCGGGACCGGTTCCTTGTATTCAGTCCCGACATGATCGGGGGCGATGACCCCCCACCCCAGCCGCAACCGATTCCAACCCGCATTTGAACCAGGAAAGTTCGCCGACATGAAACTTCTGATGATCGATAACTACGACAGCTTCACCTACAACATCGTTCAGTACCTGGGCGAGTTGGGCGCAGAGGTCACTGTGGTGCGCAACGATGAAATCACGCTGGACGACATGGACAAGTTGCTCGCTGGGGGCCAGATGGACCGTTTGGTGATTTCGCCCGGCCCCTGTTCACCTGCTGAAGCCGGCATCTCGGTGGCCGCCATTGCGCACTTTGCGGGCAAGTTGCCGATTTTGGGTGTTTGCCTGGGGCACCAGGCGATTGGCGCGGCGTTTGGCGGCAAGATCATTCGTGCGCAGCAACTGATGCATGGCAAAACCAGCACCATCACCACCACGCAGGAAGGTGTTTTTGCGGAACTGCCGGTGCAATTCACCGTCAACCGGTACCACTCTCTGTCCATCGAGCGTGCCACCTGCCCGGCCTGCCTGAAGGTGACCGCTTGGACGGAAGACGGCGAAATCATGGGGGTGAAGCACACCACCCTGGACATTGAGGGCGTGCAGTTCCACCCCGAGAGCATCCTGACCGAGCACGGCCACGCCATGCTGGCGATCTTTCTGAAATCACGTATATCCTGAAAACATATCTTCTTACGCAATACATACAGGGTCTAGAGGACAATTTTATGCATAAAAACCATCCCATCAT
>CAIOAQ010000350.1 GCA_903856025.1 uncultured beta proteobacterium | reverse complement strand
GACATGGGCATCGTCAATGCCGGCATGGTCGGCGTGTATGACGACCTGGAGCCTGAGTTGCGTGAACGGGTGGAAGACGTGGTGCTGAACCGCCGCCCGGATGCGGGTGAGCGCCTAGTTGAGATTGCCGACAGCGCCAAAAGCGGAGCCAAAGATGAATCCAAAAAGCTCGAATGGCGTGGCACGCCAGAACACCCGGTGACGGTGGCGCAGCGCCTGAGCCACGCCATGGTGCACGGCATCACCGATTTCATCGTGGTCGACACCGAAGAAGCCTACCAGCAGATCATCGCCAAGGGTGGCCGACCGCTGCACGTGATTGAAGGCCCGCTGATGGCCGGCATGAGCATCGTCGGCGACCTGTTTGGCCAGGGCAAGATGTTTTTGCCACAGGTGGTGAAGAGCGCCCGCGTGATGAAGTCGGCCGTGGCGCATTTGATTCCATACATCGAGGAAGAAAAGCGCCAGGATGAAGCCGCCGGACGCGACGTGGCTACCAAGGGCAAGATCATCATGGCCACCGTCAAAGGTGACGTGCATGACATTGGCAAGAACATCGTCACCGTGGTCTTGCAGTGCAACAACTTTGACGTGGTCAACATGGGCGTGATGGTGCCCGCCCACGAGATTCTGGCGCGCGCCAAGCTCGAGGGCGCTGATGTGATTGGTCTCTCTGGTCTGATCACCCCCAGCCTGGAAGAAATGCAATACATCGCAGGCGAGATGCAGAAGGACGACTACTTCCGCCTCAGGAAGATGCCGCTGCTCATTGGCGGCGCGACCACCAGCCGGGTGCACACCGCCGTCAAAGTAGCCCCGCACTACGACGGTCCGGTGGTCTATGTGCCCGATGCCTCGCGCAGCGTCGGCGTGGTGCAACACCTGCTGGGTGATGCCGCACCCAGCTTTATTGCGGAGCTTGACATCGACTACGAGCGGGTACGCCAACAGCACGCCAACAAAAAACAAACGCCGATGTGGCCGTTGACCAAGGCACGCGCCAATAAAACACCCGTCGACTGGACCAGCTACCACCCCACTCAACCGAAGTTCATTGGACGACGCGTCTTCAAGAACTTTGATCTGGCCGAGATTGCGCCCTACATCGACTGGGGACCGTTCTTCCAAACCTGGGATCTCGCCGGACGTTTCCCTGCCATTCTGGACGACGAGGTGGTGGGTGCTGAGGCCAAAAAGGTCTATGCCGATGCCCAGTCCATGCTGAAGAAAATCATTGATGGCCGTTGGCTCAGCGCCAATGCCGTGCTGGGGCTGTACCCTGCCAACTCGGTGAACGACGACGACATTGAACTCTACACCGACGAGACGCGCAGCCAGGTGGCCATGACCTGGTTTGGCCTGCGCCAGCAAGCCGCCAAGGAAGAAATTGACGGCGTGATGCGCCCGAGCCGTTGCTTGGCGGATTTTGTATCTCCAAAAGGCGCTCCCGAAAAAGTAGCGTCTTACGAAGTAACCACGGGGGCCACAGGCCAGAATTTCTTAAACAATCCAGCCGGTTCGCAGACCGCCACACCAGCACCAACTGGCCACCAAGACTACATCGGCGTGTTTGCCGTGACTGCGGGTATCGGCATCGACAAGAAAGAGGCTCAGTTTCTGGCCGCACACGACGACTACAGTGCCATCATGCTCAAGTCCCTGGCCGACCGGTTGGCCGAGGCTTTTGCTGAATGTCTGCACAAAATGGTTCGCACCGATTTGTGGGGCTATGCCGCGGCTGAAGCCTTAGCCACTAGCGACCTGATTGCCGAAAAATACCGGGGCATCCGCCCTGCACCCGGCTACCCGGCGTGCCCCGACCACAGCGTCAAAAAGGACATGTTCGAGCTGCTGCAATGCAGCGACATCGGCATGACGCTGACCGAGAGCATGGCCATGAGCCCGGCAGCCAGTGTCAGTGGCTTCTACCTGGGCCACCCCGACAGCACCTATTTCAATGTCGGCAAGATCGGTGAGGACCAGCTCAAGGACCTGTCAGCCCGCCGTGGCCTGCCCGAGTCAGAATTGCAGCGCCTGCTGGCCCCCAACCTCTAAGCCGCCCTGTGGCATCGCGCCTTGCACCAGTGGGTGCAGGGGCGCGAATTTACGCCCCGTTACACATTCAACCCGGTCACCTCGTCCGCCGCCGCGGCCCGTCAGGCGTTATGGAGCCTCGTGCTTACTTATTCAAGGAACCCTGACATGAACACTCCCGCGCTCGCCTCCCCTGGCGGCAACAAAGCCCTGTGGGCCACCGTCGCGGTGCTTGGCGTTGCCGTGCTGGCCATGGGAGCCACACTGCTGCGCACCCCGCACCAACCTGCAGCATCCGATGCCGGCGTGACAACCGCAGCCAACACGGTCTCAGCGCCTGCGCCCGCTGCTTCAAAAGCTGCAAAACTGCCAACCGCTGAAACTTCGGCATCGACCTCAACCGCGCACCCAGTCATCAAAAACAACACACAAAATTGGGCAAAGGCCCACGTCAATGATGGACAACACGCTGCAAAAACAGTAGCAAATGAAACTTTTGAACCGATGGTGGCGCAGCCCCCCACCAAGCCACTGTGCAGCAACTGCGGCATCGTCGAAAGCGTCACCCCGGTCGAAACGGACGGCACCGGCAGCGGCACCGGGGCCATCGCCGGTGGTGTACTCGGTGCCGTGGTGGGCAACCAGATGGGCGGCGGCAGCGGCAAAGCACTGGCCACGATCCTGGGCGCAGTCGGCGGTGGTTTCGCGGGCAATACGGTCGAGAAAAAAATGAAAAAAGTCACCCACTACGATGTGAGCGTGCGCATGGAAGATGGCAGCCGCCGCACCGTGCGCCAAGCCACCGTCGCATCGGTAGGCAGCCAGGTCACGGTCAACGGCAACCGCCTGCAGGCGCGCTAATCGTCGACGAAGCTGTGGCGTTGCGCCCAGGCCAGCGCGGCCACCCCCAGCACGCTCAAGCCCAGCAACAGCCACAACCCGTGGCTGTAACCCACTTGCGGAGACCACATCACCCCCAACAACAAGGGCGCGGCAGCCCTGGCCAATGCCAGTGGCACACCCAACGCGCCGTTGAGCGTAGCCACATGCTCGCGGCTCACGTACTGCGCCATGGCCGTGCCCTTGACGATGGTCAGCATGCCATTGCCCAGCCCATAAATCACCACAAACAAGCCCACCACCGCCACCTGCCATGCACCGGTATGCGGGGCCCACAGCAACACCAACACCCCCAGCGGAATCAGCATGGGAATCAAACGGTTGGCCAGATGCAAATCCACGTGGCGGTCAAAAAAATACAGCAACAAACGCCCCACCACCTGCACCAGCCCAATGGTGGCAGGCAAGGCAATCACCCAGGCCTCGGGTAAATTGTTTTCACGCAGCAGGCTCACCATGTGTGCCGGAATGGCCACGGTGACCGACATCATGAACACCGTGAACACGCCAATCAACAAAAATGGCGCACTGCGCAGCAAGGGGCGCAGACCAGACCGCTTCACCACACCCGCCACATCTTGCGCACCCGCCAGCCACTTCGGCGCATGCCGCAACGTGGCCCAATGCAGCGGCGCACACACCAGCGCGTGCAAAAGTGCCAGACACAGCAACGCATTGCGCCAACCCAGGCTGGACATCAGCCCGGCCGTCAAGGGGATGAACACCGTGCTGGCCAGGCCTCCCAAAAAAGTCAGGGTGATGATCGCGCGGCGAAAGTCGTGTGGAAAACGGCGCGTCACCAATGCAAAGGCCGGGGCATACAGCACCGCCGCCATGGCCACACCCAAACCCATCCACACCAGATAAAGGCCCGCCAAGCTGTAGATCTGACTGTGCAGTGCCAAACACACCGCCGCCAGCACCGAACCTGCCGTCATTACCAACCGCTCGTGGCCCTGGTCAATCCAGCGCCCCACCGGGTAGGCCATCAGCCCCTCAGCCAGCAAGCCCAGGCTGAAGGCGAGCGACACCTGCGCCCGGTTCAGGCCCAAGTCGCGCTCCAACGGCTCCAGCACCAGGGAAAACATGTAAAAAATACTGCCCCAGCTGATCAGCTGCGCCAATGACAAACGCCACACCAGGCGCGGGTTGTAACCGGTGTGCTTTCCCATAGCGACTAGACCGCCTTCAGTGCCCGGCGGTATTGCATGGCCTCAGCCACATGGGTCAGCTGCGTATGCTCTGTGCCCGCCAAATCGGCAATGGTGCGCGCCACTTTCAGGGCACGGTGCGTGCTGCGTGCCGACCACCCCAGACGGGCGGCGGCCACATTCAAAAACTTGGCGGCGGCGTCATCCAGCAGCACATGTTTATCCAATTCCTGGCCTTGCAGCGCATGGTTGGCCATGCCTTGACGTGCCACCGAGCGTTCTCGGGCCGCCGCGCACCGCATGCGGATGTCTTCGGTGGATTCGCCCGGCGGCGCGGCCATCAACTCGGTGGTGTTGACTGCAGGCACTTCTACATGTAAGTCAATGCGGTCGACCAAGGGGCCGCTGAGCTTGCCCTGGTACCGCGCCACCTGGTCTGGCGTGCAGCGGCAGTTTTTTTGGCTAGAGCCCAAATAACCACAAGGGCATGGGTTCATGGCGGCGATCAGCTGAAACCGCGCTGGGAACTCGGACCGCCGCGCCGCCCTTGAGATGGTGATGCGCCCGGTCTCCAAAGGCTCCCGCAAAGCCTCCAAGGCCGCACGCGGAAACTCTGGCAGCTCATCCAAAAACAAAATGCCGTTGTGCGCCATCGAAATTTCACCCGGCCTGGGAGGTGACCCGCCACCGACCAAGGCCACCGCACTGGCCGTGTGGTGCGGGTGACAGGTGGGTCGCACACCCCACAGATCCAGCGAAAAACGCCCACCCAGGCTGGCAATGGCCGCGCTTTGCAGGGCCTCGTCGGTGTTCATGGCAGGCAGCAACCCGGCAAAACGTTGGGCAAGCATCGACTTGCCCGCCCCCGGCGGCCCCATCAGTAACAGGCTGTGGCCACCTGCAGCGGCGATCTCAAGTGCGCGTTTGGCACCGACCTGGCCTTTGACATCTGCCATGTCCAGGTAAGGCGTTTTTTGCGTTTGCAGGGCTACGTTGACGCGACTCCAGCCTGGCCCCGGCTCAGCGGGCACCGACTCTGGCCCCGACGGCAAGAAATGTTGCACCACATCCAGCAAATGGTGCGCACGGTACACCTGTGCATCGGGCACCAGGGCGGCTTCTTCGGCGCTGCCAGGGGGCAACACCAGCTGCGTCACTACGTGGTGGGCATGCAGCGCCAGGCTCATGGCCAGCGCACCGCGCACGGCACGCAATTCACCCGAAAGTGACAACTCGCCCGCAAACTCATGACCTGCCAATTTGGCGGCATCAATTTGCCCACTGGCCGCGAGAATGCCCAACGCGATCGGCAAGTCAAAGCGGCCAGAGTCTTTGGGCAAGTCCGCCGGGGCCAGGTTGACTGTGATGCGTTTGTTGTTGGGGAACTCCAGGCCCGAGTTCTGGATGGCAGATCGCACCCGCTCACGTGCCTCCTTGACCTCCACATCCGCCAGCCCCACCAGCGTAAAACTGGGCAAACCATTGGCCAAATGCACCTCAACGGTGACGGCTGCAGCCTCCAGCCCCAACAGGGCCCGACTTTGCACCAAAGACAGACTCATGGCATTCCCCTACCAAAAAATGCACTCTAATGGTGCGTACTGGTTATTTATACAGATATCTTATCGTAATACCGGGGAAACCGGTGGTCCATTTAGCGAAACAGACAGATAAATTTGTTTGGCACGAACCCTGCTTAGTAGCTCATGTCAACCGTAAGTTGGACAAGCTGATCGGGCTTGAAATACCTGGATCAGACCACTTTTATTGCTCAAGGAGTTCGTATGAAACTTGTTACTGCCATCATCAAACCCTTCAAGCTCGATGAGGTGCGCGAAGCGCTCTCTGGCATCGGCGTACAAGGGATCACCGTCACCGAAGTCAAAGGCTTTGGACGTCAAAAAGGTCACACCGAGCTGTACCGCGGCGCGGAATATGTGGTCGATTTTCTACCCAAGGTCAAAGTCGAGGCCGCCATTGCTGACGAGCTTCTTGACCAGGTCATCGAAGCCATTGAAGGCGCTGCACGCACCGGCAAGATTGGCGACGGCAAGATTTTTGTCTCGCCTGTTGAGCAGGTCATCCGCATCCGTACCGGCGAGACCGGCGTCGAGGCGCTGTAACCCACCCATCCCCATAGAGGTCACGATATGAAAAAATTTCTCGCATCCCTAACTTTGGGCTTGGGCCTGCTGCTCGGCAGCCACCTTGCCCTGTCGCAAACGGCGCCCGCGCCCGCTGCCTCTGAAGCCGCACCAGCGGCCAGCGCACCGGTTGCTGCAGCCTCTGCCGATGCCAAACCAGCCGATACAGCGGCTCCTGCGGCAGCAAGTGCATCGGCCCCGGCCGCTGCGGCTGTACCCGTACCCAACAAGGGCGACACCTCATGGATGTTGGTGTCCACGCTGCTGGTGATCATGATGGCTGTGCCCGGCCTGGCACTGTTCTATGGCGGCCTGGTTCGCAGCAAAAACATGCTTTCGGTGCTGATGCAGGTCATGGTGACCTTCTCGCTGATCGTGGTGTTGTGGTTCATTTACGGCTACAGCATTGCGTTCACTGAGGGCAATGCATTCATTGGCGGCCTTGACCGGCTGTTCATGAAAGGCATCTGGGACAACGCGGCAGGCACGTTCGCCAACGCAGCCACCTTCAGCAAGGGCGTTTACATCCCCGAGATCGTGTTTGCAGCCTTCCAGGCCAGCTTTGCAGCCATCACCTGCACACTGATTGTGGGTTCCTTTGCAGAACGTATGAAGTTCTCTGCGGTGCTGATGTTCTCGGCCTTGTGGTTCACCTTCAGCTACGCCCCAATCGCCCACATGGTGTGGTTCTGGGCCGGCCCTGATGCCTACACCGGCAAAGATGTGGTGGACAAGGTCAATGCGACTGCGGGCTACCTGTGGCAATCTGGCGCGCTGGACTTTGCTGGCGGTACGGTGGTGCACATCAACGCTGCTGTGGCTGGCTTGGTCGGTGCCTTCATGGTTGGCAAACGTATCGGTTACGGCAAAGAATCCATGGCACCTCACAGCCTGACATTGACCATGGTTGGCGCTGCCCTGCTGTGGGTGGGTTGGTTCGGTTTCAACGCCGGTTCCGCTCTGGAAGCCAACGGTTTCGCTGCTCTGGCATTCATCAACACCTTTGGTGCAACGGCTGCTGCGGTGCTGGCCTGGTGCATCGGTGAAGCGCTGATGAAGGGCAAGGCTTCCATGCTCGGTGCGGCTTCTGGTTGCGTGGCTGGCTTGGTTGCCATCACACCGGCCTGCGGCAACGTCGGCATCGGTGGCGCACTGGTGATTGGTTTCCTGTCGGGCTTTGCTGGCCTGTGGGGCGTGAATGGCCTGAAGAAGCTGCTGGGTGCAGATGACTCGCTGGACGTGTTCGGTGTCCACGGTGTCTGCGGCATCCTGGGTGCCATCCTGACGGGTGTGTTCAACAGCCCATCGTTGGGTGGCCCTGGCTTTGTGGCCGACTGGGTGACTGCAACCGGCATCACCGCCGCTGACTACTCCATCGCTTCTCAAGTATGGATTCAAACCAAAGCCGTGCTGACCACCATTGTCTGGTCTGGCGTGGTGTCGTTCGTTGCCTACAAGATTGTGGACATGACAATTGGTCTGCGTGTCTCTGAAGAAGCTGAACGCGAAGGTTTGGATGTCACATCACACGGCGAGACTGCTTACAGCCGTTGATCAGGGAGGTGGCTGCAGACATCAAGGGTCTGCAGTCCACAAATAACAATTATCCTTGCCCCCAAACCCGCCCGACTCACGTCGTGGCGGGTTTTTTTATGGAAGTGATTGGGACAGGTGACGTGCCCCTTGCCAACTGTTGCGCCGCTCCAGCTCTGAAGAAATCATGGGCGCCAACTCTGACAAACGAAGGTTCCAGTGCGGTGCCAATTTTTGTGACGGGGGCACTTCGCTCCCCACGCGCTGTAACAACATCTGCGGCGAAAGCCGCTCAATAAAATCTGCAATCAGACTGATGCAGGCTTGCTCATCCAGCAGGGTCACGACGGACGGGTCGCGTTGCCACTCGCGCGCCAGCGGGGTACCTCGCACCAATTGCAGTTGATGCAATTTGAGCGCCTTGATCGGCAGCGCTGACAGCAGGCTGGCCCCTTCGAGCATGCTGCTGTGCGATTCACCCGGCAACCCCAGCATGAGGTGTGCGGTGACCTCCAGCCCACGCGCCGCCGCCCTTTGAATAGCGTCTACGCTGCAGGCAAAGTCGTGGCCGCGATGGATGCGTTGCAGCGCTTCGTCGTTGCAGGACTCCACGCCAATTTCAAGCTCGATCGTGTGCGCTTTGGCCAATTCGGCCAAGTAGTCCAGCACCACGTCAGGCAAACAATCCGGACGGGTGCTGATGGCCAGACCGCCCATGTCCGGATGCGCCAGCGCTTCCTGGTAACACGCGCGCAGGCGCTCGAACTCGCCATAGGTGTTGGTGTAGCTCTGAAAATAGGCCAGGTAGTGCTGGGTGCCAGGGTAGCGTTTGCGCAAAAAGACCAAACCGGCATCGAGCTGTTCGGTAATGGATTGGCGGCGGTTCAGGTAGCCGGGGGTGAAACTGGCGTTGTTGCAAAAGGTGCAGCCACCGGTTCCAACCAGTCCATCGCGGTTCGGGCAGGTAAAACCTGCATCCACCGACACCTTCTGGACCCGTCCCCCATAGCGAATCTTGACGGCATCATTCCACGCGTTGTAGCGGCGTTCGCCAAAGGGAGATGCAGTACTGGTGGTCATGCCACCAGTGTAGATTGCATTGCATTACGTTGAATTGCGTTTCCAAATCATCCGTGCCCAGGCGCGAAGCCGCAGACAGTACAGACGTACGGCAAGGCGGAGCAACAACGGCAAGGTTGATTTTGAAACGCAATCAGCCCCACAAATCCAGCGGCGGGTCCGTCACCACTGCACGCAAAATGTCTGAGCGCGAAATGAACCCCGCCACGCGACCGTGGTCATCCACCACCGGCAGTCCCGGCAAACCGGTGTCCAGCAGCACACGAGCCACATGACGAATATCGCTTTCAGGTGCAGCGCTGGGCACCGGCGTCCACATGATGTCCTTGATGTTTTGCATCAACAGCGCGCGCCACACCAGCACATGGCTGTCCGGATCGGGCAGACGGCCCGGTTTGAGCAAGTCCGCACGCGTCAGCAATCCGACCAATTGCCCGGCGGCGTCCACCACCGGCGCTTGTCCTATGCCTTTGTCCGCCAACATGTGCCAGGCCTGCAGCACCGTGGCGCTGTCGGGCAAGGTGACGGGCTGACGGTTCATCAGGTCAGAAACATGCGTGAGTGGTCGCCTGGGCTGTGAGACCTTCTGGGCCTGCGCATAGGCGTTCAACGCGTCCTGGTGCGACAGGTCGTCTTTGGGCGAGGGCTTTTTCAAGGCAGGCAGGTTCGGCCCGAAAGGTCCTTCACCCGCCTCACGTCCGTCACGCCCCACCGGCAAAATGGCACCCGTTCGAGCCAGCGCACCCACGCCCCCCACCTGACGCAATTGCTCCATGCTGCCGCGAAACAACTGGCCGGACGTGCCGTAAATCGAAAACATAGCGGCTGCTCCTTTGCGAGTGACACCTGGTGACCGGGGCGACTATACCGCTGCAGCCTTGCAACGCCAAACACCCGTCCAGCAGGGCGACACGTCTCAAGCCGATTTGGGCAAAAACAAGGACTGCAGGTTGTTCAAAAAATCAAACCCGCGCGCACTCGGTTGAACATGGTGACCTTCTTGAAGCAAAAGACCTTGCGCCAGTGCTTGGTCCAGCCCGGTTTGAATCGCAGAAATTGGCATGCCGGTACGCTCAGAAAACAGCCCCGAGTCAAATCCACCTGCCAGCCGCAGCGCATTGAGCATGAATTCAAAGGGCAGCTCGGTGCGCTTGACCTCATGCTCTTGCGCAATGCAGGCGCCCGCCACGGCCTGCGCCATGTACCGCGCCGGGTCGCGCAAACGCACCTGACGCACCACATGATGGGCAAAACTGAGCTTGCTGTGTGCGCCCGCGCCAATGCCAAGGTAGTCGCCAAATTGCCAGTAGTTCATGTTGTGCTGGCAAGCCTTGCCCGGCCTGGCATAAGCCGACACCTCATAACGCACCATGCCCGCCTCGCCGGTCCGCTCGGTGAGCAAGTCCAGCATGTCCGCAGCCAGATCGTCGTCGACGGAGGGTGGCGGGTACTTGGCAAAGAAGGTGTTGGGTTCGATGGTGAGGTGGTAAATCGACAGGTGGGGGGGCGCAAACGACAGCGCCGTGGTCACGTCGGTACGCAGCTGATCCAAAGTTTGCCCTGGCAAAGCGTACATCAGGTCCAGATTAAACGCATCAAAAACTGTAGCAGCCTCCTCAAGCGCGTCGAGGGCTTGAGCACGATTATGAACACGACCCAAGGTGTGCAGAAAATCATCATTGAAACTCTGAACACCCACCGACAAACGCGTGACACCTGCGGCTTTGAAAGCCCTGAAACGGTCTTTCTCAAAGGTGCCTGGGTTGGCCTCCAGGGTGATTTCAGCGTTGGCGGCGAGTTTGACGCGGGCGCGAATGCCACTCACCAGCTGGTCAATGGCTTGCGGTGAAAACAGGCTGGGCGTGCCCCCGCCAATGAACACGGTTTGCACGCTGCGCCCCCAAATGAGGGGCAACGCCGCTTCCAAATCCGCCATCAGCGCATTGATGTAGGCCTGCTCGGGCAGGTCGGCCGCACGCATTTCATGCGAATTGAAGTCGCAGTAGGGGCATTTTTTCAGACACCAGGGCAGGTGCACGTAAATCGACAAGGGCGGCGGGGCTTGAAACTGCAAGGTCCCAGCGCGCATGTAATGCTGGATGTCGTGCGGCGGCGCCGGCACATCCAAGGTGGGGGCATCAGAATGAATCGGAATCATGAAACGCTAGCGAGGTGAGCCCTTTGGGTGGCAGACGATTTCTGGTACCCCAGTATGAGGAAGCCTCCCAAAGGGTTCGCCTTGCGGGTTTCACCAAAAACGTATCCAGCCCCACATTGGCGAGCCATGTCACAACCAGCGCTCTCGCATCAGCGCCACCATGGCTGCCGTGGCACGCCCACGGTGGCTGTTGGCGTTTTTGACTTCAATGGGCAATTGGGCAAAGGTTTGACCAAATTCGGGGATGAACATCACCGGGTCAAAACCAAACCCGTTGGTGCCCACCGGGGTGTGGGCAATTTCACCCACCACCCGTCCAACCGCCACCAAGGGTTCCGGGTCATCTGCCGATCGCAGCGCAACCAAAGTGCACACCATGGCGGCACGCCGGTTGTCCATGCCCTGCATCTGCTCCAGAAGTGCGCGCACATTGTTCGCGTCGCCCTTTTCGTACCCAAATTTGGTAGCGTAATATGCAGTGTCTACGCCGGGTAGACCGCCAAAAGCATCTACACACAGGCCGGCATCGTCGGCCACCGCGGGCAAACCACTTAGGCGGGCCGCGTGGCGCGCTTTGGTCAGTGCGTTCTCGATGAAGGTGTGAAACGGCTCAGGCGCTTCTGGAATGCCCAGACTGCCCTGGGTCACCAGATCAAGCCCCAGCGGCGCAAACATGGCTTGCAACTCGACGAGTTTGCCTGGGTTGTTAGATGCCAACACAATTTTCATAACAAATAAGCCCCTAGCCCTTATAAAACATGCGCATTCAGCTATATATTAAGGAGTGAACCAGACTGCAACTGAACCAGTTCGCGGATGCCCTTGTCGGCCAACTTCAGCAGCGCATCCATCTCGGAGCGGGTGAAGGCAGCACCCTCAGCGGTACCCTGCACCTCCACAAAATGGCCGCTGGCGGTCATAACGACATTCATGTCGGTGTCGCAAGCCGAGTCTTCGGTGTATTCCAAATCAAGCAGCGGCGTGCCTTGCACGATCCCCACCGAGATCGCCGCCACCGCCTCACGAATGGGCGACTGCGTCAACTTGCCTTTGGCCAACAGGCCATTCACCGCATCTTGTGCAGCAATAAACGCCCCGGTGATGGCAGCAGTGCGGGTGCCTCCATCGGCTTGCAGCACGTCACAGTCCAGATGAATGGTGCGTTCACCGAGCAGCTTCAAGTCAAACACCGAACGCAGTGCCCGGCCAATCAACCGTTGAATTTCTTGCGTGCGGCCAGTCTGCTTGCCCCGCGCGGCCTCACGATCGCTGCGGCTGTGGGTGGCGCGCGGCAGCATGCCGTATTCCGCGGTCACCCAGCCTTGGCCACTGCCTTTTTGGTGCGGCGGCACCTTTTCGAGCACCGACGCGTTGCACAGCACTTTTGTATTGCCAAATTCGATCAACACCGAGCCTTCGGCATGCATGGTGTAGTTGCGGGTGATGCGCACCGGGCGCATGGCATCCAATGCCCGGGCCTGGGCACGAAGAAATTCAGTCATAAAACTCTCTTGGAAAAAATCAGGGTTTCTTAAGTGCAGACCGGCGAATGGCCTCGTTGATCTCGGCAATGGACCGCTCAATGGCGGCCTCGTCCAGATCATCCATCGACTCATCGAGCACACCGGCTTGCACGGTTGAGGCAAACACGCCTTCGCTGATGGATTCGGTTCTGACACCGCCCCGCGTCGAGTCAAAGTCGTCTGGGGTTTCCCACTCAATGGCGATGCAAGTCACGTTGTCACTGCTGTCGCCACCAGCCTTCAGCGCCCCCTCAACCAGGTCGGGGACTGCAACGTAAACCGGCTTTTGCGATAACTCGAACACGATCTGGTCATCCGTCAGCATGGACCATAAACCGTCGGAGCAGAGCATCACGCGGTCACCCTGCATCAATGTCACTGGCCCCACCACACTGAAAACCGGTCTGGTGGGCGAACCCAGGCAAGAAAACAAAATATTGCGGTTGGTGGCAGCCACGCCATAGATGTCCGCCGTGCGCGTCAGACTGTGTTCAATCAATGAATGGTCTTTGGTGCGCATCAACAGGCTTGAAGCGCGTACGAGGTACAAACGCGAATCGCCGCAATGTGCCCAGCTGACCTGTCCATCCTGCAACACCGCCATCACAATGGTGGTGCGCGGTGTATCCATGACCCCACGTTCCATGGCGTAGCGCAAAATCTGACGGTGGGCCGTCAGCAACGCCCCAGACAAAAAAGCCGACACGTCAGACAGCACCGGATGCGCATCTTTCTGGAATTGTGCAGCGATGGTCTGCAAGGCAAGTTGCGCCGCCACCTCCCCCTCGGGGTGCCCACCCATGCCATCTGCCAGCATGAAAAGCGCCGTCTCACGGGTGTAGCAGTAACCCATGCGGTCTTCGTTGAGTTTTCTGCCTCCCTTGCGGCTCACCTGAAATACGGAAAATTTCATTTCAGATTGGTTCCAATGTTGGTGGATTTCAGAACCGATTTTTTGGCCCCCGACACCATGGTGTCAAGCTGCATGCGCACTTTTTCCCCCACGCTGAGCCGCGTGTAACGTCGGTCACCAGTACGGTTAAGCTGCTTTTGCAAGGCAAACACCGACTGCGGACGCTCTAATGGATTCAGCGCCATGCACCACTCCACCACCTCGATCAAGTTATCAGAATAAACACCTTGCACGCGCTTCAGCGCCAAAGGAACCCGGTCGTTGGTGGCGCGCTGCGGTGCTTCGCTGGGCGGAAAGCCCAACATGCTGGCGTAGATGCATGCCCCGATGGCATAAATATCCGTCCACGGCCCCATGGAGCTGTCGCGCCGGTACATTTCTGGCGCGGCAAATCCGGGGGTGTACATCGGGCGAATGAAATTGCCCTCTTTGCTCAACACTTCCCGCGCCGCACCAAAATCGATCAGCACCGCCTTGTCGTCGTCAGAAATAAAAATAT
>CAIOAQ010000349.1 GCA_903856025.1 uncultured beta proteobacterium | reverse complement strand
CGGTGCTGCGGGCCAATTTCCGCAACGGCCAAGCGGTGACGGAGCTGGCTAACCGGCTTCTCAGGATTAAGCACGCGCGCTTTGGCTCGATCGACCGTGAAACCAATTTCCTGGTGCAGTCGTGTGCCAGCCAGATCGGCTCAGTGCAATTGCTTGCCGACAAAGACAGCACCCTTCGCGAGCTCAACAGCAAAACCCGTGCGTCCACACAGTTCGCCGTGCTGGTGCTGCGTGACGAAGACAAGGCTGCGGTGCGCCAACAATTCCAGACACCGCTGGTGTTTTCGGTGCATGAGGCCAAGGGGCTGGAATACACCAACGTCATCTTGGTCGATATGGTCTCAGGCCAACGGCAGGCTTTTGCTGAGATCGCCCAGGGTGTGCAGGCCAGCGACCTGACGGGTGACGGGCTTAACTACAGCCGTGGGCGTGACAAAACCGACCATGCGCTGGAACTGTTTAAGTTTTACATCAACGCCCTGTACGTAGCGATGACGCGCGTGGTGGAAAACCTCTATCTGGTTGAAAGTGACGTCACGCACCCGCTGCTGCAACTGCTAAGCCTGCAAACCGATGAGACCATGACGCTGGAACAGGCTCGCTCTTCCAGCCAACTGGAATGGGCGCAAGAGGCCCGCCGCCTGGAGCTGCAAGGCAAGCAAGAGCAAGCCGATGCGATTCGAAAGAGCTTGCTCAAAACGCAACAGCCAAGCTGGCCGGTGTGGGATGAAGCCGCCTTGCAGGAACTGCTGCCCAAGGCGCTGCAAGTGGGTCAGATTTCCAACAAGCCACGCCAGGCGCTGCTGGACTACGCCCTCTGGCATGGTCAGACGGGTTGGATTCATCAACTGGCGACCAATATGTTTGAACCAGCGCAGCAGATCGCACGAGCGATGAATGTCATGGATGGCAACGTTTCGGTGCCCATGCTGCCCCGAGAAACGTCGGACAACTACATTTACCGACTCCAATATGAACGCCACAGTGCAGTCGTTTTTATCGGCAGAAAAATTGAAGCTGTAGCCGAGCGTCAACGTCTGATTTATTCCGGACGCGCGTTCAAGGAAGTGTTGCGCCACTGCGATAAATATGGCGTTGATCACCACACCTACTTCAATGCCACACCGTTGATGATGGCCGCGCAATGTGGCAACGTGGCACTCGCCGAGGCCCTGTTGGAACGCGGTGCCGACCCGCTGCTGCGTGATCACTACGGTCATAACGCCTGGGACTACGCGTTGGGGCGTGCTCTGGACGAGCCAAGCCACACCCATGCCAACCTGGACATGCTGTTTGATATGCTGGCGCCACCCGTGCTGGACGTGCAGACCGGTGGCCGACTTGTTCGCTTGGAACGGCACCAGGGAGAATACTGGCTGCTCGGGTTGATGATGGTCAGCTATAAAAGACTGTATTCGCAGATGGTGCCGGACCCGAATGTCCAGCGCAACCTAAGCGGTTTCTACGCCGACTACCTGATGCGCGCCAATGATCGCCTGCCTGACAACGTGTTACGACCTGAGCGAAAAAAGCGGACCTATGTCAACGCCGTACTGGCGCGCGCAGAGTGCCAAAGCGGCTACCAACCCAGTCGAAAATTGTGGCAACGCACAAAAATTGGGCACTATACATTCAACCCGGATCTCAAACTGCGCGCCAGCAGTACAGGCGAATGGGTGCCTTGGAAGCAATGGCTCAATCAACCGCTCGTTTTCATGGGCTGCGGTATCCGTGCAGCGGAATCGGTTCCCGAGGACCCGAGCAAGGCTTGGTTTTAACATCCGGTGTCAATGCCAGGCTCGCCCGCCCGTGTAACAAATAGCGATCAAACGTGGTGACACGTGCGAAAATCGTATGTCAGGTCTGGGGAAAATCCTAGACCCGCAACGCAGCGAATGCCGACGTTCCTGCCCCAGAGGGTTAAGGCCGCCGTGGGCCAGATGCAGGTATTGGTGAATGACCGGAAACTCGATGCCAAATTGGCCCCTGTAATCGGGGCCGAAAATAGGGTCAAATCTCAGTCTGCTCGGAAAGCTCTAAGGCGTCTTCCACTGCTATGCCAAAACAAGAATTGTCTGCTGCACAT
>CAIOAQ010000348.1 GCA_903856025.1 uncultured beta proteobacterium | reverse complement strand
TTTGAAGAAGTGGTCGCACTGGCCTATGCCAACCGCATCCAGCTCTGGAGTGACGGCTTTTACCGCACGCCCAAAATTCATTACGACAAAACCACCCTCACCGGGCGCCCGTTTTACTATTTTGCCTATGGTGCAGCGTGCACCGAAGTGGCCATTGACACCCTCACTGGCGAGAACCGGGTGCTTCGCGTGGACATCTTGCACGACGTGGGCCACTCCATCAACCCGGCACTGGACATCGGCCAGATTGAGGGCGGTTTTGTGCAGGGCATGGGGTGGCTCACCACTGAGGAATTGGTGTGGGATGGGCGCGGCACCCTGACGACTCACGCACCCAGCACCTACAAAATTCCAACATCCGGGGATGTGCCAGCGCATTTCAAAATTGATTTATGGCCCGAAGCCAACCTGGAGGACAACGTGCATGGCTCCAAAGCTGTGGGCGAGCCCCCCTTCATGCTGGCCATCAGCGTGTTTGAGGCCTTGCGTGATGCAGTTGCGCAAGCACGAGGTGATGGTGCGCCCGTCCAATTGAATGCACCCGCCACTGCAGAGCGGGTGTTATGGGCTTTGAAAAAGCCAGTCTGACTCCACGAGCCTTGTACGTGCGGTAGCCAAACTGCCGCTCTACCTGAAGTCTTTAACCAGTGTGTCACGCAAACGTTTTCCAACGTTTCACTGAAGGGCCTTCGGGTCTTTTTTATGGCGATTACGTGTCATTGAAACACTGTGAAGGTTGAACAGACACATGATGCGCCACAACCTGGCCTCGTGGCTTGAACGCTTTGTCGCCCGACCACTTTCCCGGGTTTCATAATCCCGATTTGAGCTTTGTGAAATAGCGCGTCATGATCCGGCGGGTGTCATTGCGACGGGCTTCATAGAACTGGGCTTTTGTGGCCAAGTATTCATCCGGTGGGAACGCAATGGTGTTGGCAAGCACGTCGGCATGAATGAATTGGCGAGCCGCCAGATTCGGGCTGGTAAACATCACTTTGTTGGTTATTTCCGCCTGGACCTGTGGCCGCAGAATGTAGTTCATCCAAAGCAATGCATTTTCTGGATGGGGCGCGTCTACCGGAATCACCATTGACTCAAACCCAAACTGGACACCATTGGGCGGTGTAAGGGTGCTTCGATATGAACACCATTACGGGCAGCTTTGGCTTGGCTGGCAGCATTGTTGAAGTCGCCACCATAGCCAAGTGCGACGCAGATGCTGCCTCTGGCCAGGTCGCTGATGTAACCGTTGTAGCTGAACAATCCGATGTCCTGGCGTACCTTTTGCAACAGATTGAGCGCCTCGTTGTAGTCGGACGGTGTGTTACTGTAGGCAGGAAGCCCCAAGTAGATCATGGCGGATGGAAAGACATCGCTGGCACTGTCGAGCATGGAAATGCCGCATTTTTTTAGCTTTGAGGTGTACTTTGGGTTAAACATCAACTCAAAAGGATTGGCTGGAATCGGCTCGCTTCCAAGCGCAGCCTTCACCTTGTCCACGTTGTAGCCGACGCTGACAGAGCCACCTAGCCAAGGTAGCATATATTGGTTACCTGGATCGAGCTTGCCCATTCGTTGCATGACCGTCGGGTTCAGGTTGCCCCACAGCGGCAGGCTATTTTTATCGAGCTTTCGCAGCAGCCCCCCCTCGATCATGATACGACCAAAGTCTGACGAAGGGACCACGATGTCATAGCCGGTGCGACCCGCAATCATTTTTGCCAGCAGGGTTTCATTCGAGTCAAAATTGTCGTACCTGACCTTGATGCCGGTCTCTGCCTCAAACGCTTTCACGGTGTTTTCGCCGATGTACTCGGACCAGTTGTAGATGTTCAGCACCTTCTCTGACTCAGCGCATGCTGCATTGGAAGCGACCAGCGTTGACGCTGCCAGTGTGATCCAGACCAAGCATCTCTGCAGTGGCCCAGCAAACTTTTGACTTGGATTACTCATACTGTCCCCTTTTTTTGGTTACGCAATACACATAGAAGATCTGCTGCGACGTGGGCCGCTGCGAGTGCGGTGATCTCGGCGTGGTCATACGGTGGCGAGACCTCCACCACATCCATGCCCACCAGGTTCACCGGGCCCATGCCGCGGATGATGTGCAATGCCTGCGCCGAACTGAGTCCACCCGCCACGGGCGTGCCGGTGCCGGGGGCAAATGCCGGGTCCAGGCAGTCAATGTCAAAAGTCAGGTAGGTCGGACGCTTGTCAACGATCGACAGAATCCGCTCCAGTGTGGCCTGCGCGCCGTTGCCATGCACCCAGGGCGCGTCAATCACGTTGATGCCCATGAAGTCTTCATTCCATGTGCGGATGCCGACCTGCACCGAAGTGGCCGGATCGATCAGGCCCTCTTTCACAGCTTTGTAGAACATGGTGCCGTGGTTCAGTGAATCGGGGTTGTCATCCGCCCAGGTGTCGCAATGTGCGTCAAAGTGAATCAACGACAAGGGTTTGCCAAATTTTTCGGCATGGGCCTTGAGCAGCGGGTAGGTGATGAAATGGTCTCCACCAAAGGTCAGCATCTTGGCGCCACTGTCCAGAATCGTGCGAGCATGTTGCGTGATACTTGGCGCAATGGTGAGCGGATTGTGAACATCAAACCAGCAATCGCCGTAATCAATTACCGCCAGTGTGTCAAACGGATCAAAGCCCCAGGGAAATGCCATCAGCTCGCTCAATTGAACGCTGGCCGCACGGACGGCCGCCGGTCCAAACCGGGCACCGGGGCGGAATGTGGTGGCCAGATCCAGCGGGATACCGGAGACGACTACATCTGCGCCTTCCAGGTTACGTGTGTAGTTGCGGCGCATGAAACTCAGCACGCCGGCATAGGTATTTTCAGTACAGGTACCGTACAAAGAGGTGCGGCGGATGGCGCTGTCGCCTTGGATGGTTTGACTCATTTTCAGTGACTCCGGGTGAACCGGTTAGCAAGTTGGCATGGTGGTATTTTGCGCAGTAACGCAGCGCACGTAAAATGATCAATATCGCTTAATTCATTAGTTTTTTTAATACCATGAACAACCGACTCCCGCCCTTGCAAAGCCTGCTGGCCTTTGAGGCCGCGGCACGTCTTGGGGGTATTTCGCGTGCTGCCGTAGAACTGTCGCTCACCCAGTCCGCTATCACGCACCAGATTCAGAACCTGGAAGCATGGGTGGGCCAATCGCTGTTCAGCCGCGTCGGACGCGGTGTCAAGCTCACCGCCGCAGGCGAGCTGTTCAGCCAAACCGTGCGCGCTACCCTAAAGACCCTGCGCGATGGACGGGAACGCATAGAGCCCTACCGCAACCAGGATTCCGTGCTACTGGCCTGTCCGCCCGACTTTGCCAGCGGTTGGCTGATGGGGCGATTGAAACTGCTGCGCGAGCGCCATCCCACGCTAGAGGTCTGGCTGATCACGCAAGACGAGTTGCATGAAATTGACCGGATTGACGTGGACCTGATCGTCTCGGAACAAGAGCTTAAAAGCCCCGAGATGCACTGCGTGCAGTGGTTGGCCGACCATGCGCTGGCAGTCTGCGGGCCAGACACAGCACAGCGCCTGCTACCACTACCCTTCCCCGATGTGGTGCTTGCGGTCCCGTTGATCATGGATGAGCACCGCTCGGATTGGGCTCCCTGGTTGGCAGCGCACGATCTACCGACGCAACGTAGCATCACACTTGAAGACTCCCGCTTGCGCCTGCAAGCGGCTGAAGATGAGATGGGGATCGCCATGGTGTCGCGCCTCGTGGCCGACTCCGCGCTACGCCAGGCACGCGTCGTGCAGTTGCCGAACATCCCGATGTTTCCCCTGCCTCACAAATGGCTGAGCAAGTCCAGCCTGACACCCCGCACACCTGCAGTGGAGATCGTTTTCGACTGGCTTGTCAGTGAGACAGGCGAGGCAACTCCATTGGGCGAAAACTAGAAAAATAGTCCGTAATCACACTACTGATCCAACTCAATACTGAATCTGGTGCTGGGCCACTGTACCCAAACAAAGCAAGAGGAAGCTCACCCGAAGGCTAAACCCCAGCCAAAGACTTCAAGGCGTTCGGATTGTCCAAATTGAGCACCCGACCCGAGCCGCTGATCAGACTTTGCTCACGCAAGTGGCGCAGCACACGCGAGAACGTTTCAGGCGCAATGCCCAGCTGGGTGGCAATGCTGCGTTTGCGTTGATGCAGCTCTACGGCCATCAAACCGTGCTCTGAGGCTTGCGCATGGCTGAGCAGCCACTCAGCGCATCGCGATTCAGCGTCTTTGGCCAGACGACTGACCGCAAATTCGGTTTGCTTGCGATGCGCCATGGCCACATCATTCAGCACCGCTTGCGCAGGCTCGGACAAATTCGCAATCCCCTTCTGGAAATTGGTCATACTGACCTGCCGCAACTGCACAGGCGAATCTGTCACCGCATCCGTCAAATGAGGCAAGCCCAAAATCGCAGAACTGGTGTCGAGCCAGCAGGGGCCTTCAAGCACACCGATCTGGTGCACCATCACATTGCCCTCAAGCACGCCAAGCGCGACGCGTCCAGACTCGATGTAACTCACGTTGGGAGTATCTACACCCCGTTGCAGCAACATCTGCCCACGTGCCAAATTTTGCACTGCCGCAGCAGGATCGATGGTTTGAATAGAAAACATAGTCGCGACTGTGCCGCGCAATGCGTCAAAATACCTTGAGCAATATCAACTAATTTCCAAAAAACCCTGTTCACATCAGGCTCTATCGCAACCACTGTCCCTACCCCACCACATGCACACACTGCTCATTAAAAACGCCCGCTGCGTGGCTACTTTTGACGATCAACAGCCCGGTTTGGCCCGTGAATTGACCGATGCATCGATTTTTGTCCGCGACCACCGCATCGAGGCCATCGGTCCACTGGCTGATTTGCCGCAAACAGCCGACGAGGTCATTGACGCGCGTCACCACCTGGTGACACCCGGCTTGATCAACACCCACCATCACATGTACCAAAGCCTCACGCGGGCCATCCCGGCGGTTCAAAACGCCGAATTGTTCGGATGGCTGCGTGGTCTTTACCCCATTTGGGCAGGATTGACACCAGAAATGGTGCATGTCAGCACCAAAGTCGCCATGGCTGAACTCTTGCTGAGTGGCTGCACCACCAGCAGTGACCACCTCTACATTTATCCCAACGGTGTGCGACTGGACGACAGCATTGAGGCGGCGCAGCAAATTGGCATGCGGTTTGTGGCCAGTCGCGGCAGCATGAGCGTGGGGCAATCCCAAGGTGGTCTGCCCCCCGACCAAGTGGTCGAAACAGAAACGGCCATCCTGAAGGACACCCAGCGCCTGATCGAAACCTGGCACAGCCATGCGCATGGTGCCATGGTCAACATTGCCGTGGCACCGTGCTCGCCGTTCAGCGTCAGTCGTGACCTGATGCGTGAGTCGGCATCACTGGCACGCAGTTACGGCGTGCGGTTGCACACCCACTTGGCGGAAAACGACCACGATCTGGCTTACACACGCGAAAAATTCAACTGCACACCCACCCAATATGCCCAGGACCTGGGCTGGCTGGGTGCTGACGTGTGGCACGCCCACTGCGTCAAGCTGGACGACGAAGGCATCAGCCTGTTTGCCGCCAGCCGAACCGGTGTGGCGCACTGTCCGTGCAGCAACATGCGCCTGGGCTCTGGCATTGCGCCGATCCGGAAAATGCTCAATACCGGGGTGCCCGTGGGCTTGGGGGTGGATGGCAGCGCCAGCAACGACGCGGCACACATGGTCAACGAGGCCCGACAAGCGATGCTGCTGGCCCGTGTGGGGCGCGCCATGCAAGCGCCCGAGACACGTGTGGCCGCCGATGGCTCGCAACGGACTTTTTTTGGCTGTGATTTGGGGCCCGCAGAGATGACACCCCGCGATGCCTTGAATGTCGCCACCCGGGGCGGGGCGCAAGTGCTGGGACGCACCGACATTGGCCACCTGGCTGTTGGTATGTGCGCTGACCTGGCCTTGTTTGATTTGAACAGCCTGGCCTTTGCTGGCGGCGCGGTCCATGACCCGGTGGGCGCACTGCTGTTGTGCGCCAGCCCCCAAGCGGCTTACACCGTTGTCAACGGCCAAGTGGTGGTGCGCCAGGGTGTGCTGACCACGGTTGAGCTGGAACCCCTGCTGGCGCGCCACAACGCGCTGGCGTTGCAGCTGGCGCTCAAGGTGAGCTGACCTCCAGACTCCCCCTGTTCACTCTGTTTTTAGAAGCGCTTTACGCAATATATACGAGGACTAGAAGCCAGTTTAGTATAAATTTACTCACCCAGGTAAGCCGCACGCACCTTGGGATCAGACAACATGGTTTTGGCGTCCCCCGTCATGGTGATGAGACCAGAATCCATCACGTAGCCACGGTCCGCAATGGCCAATGCGCGGCTGGCGTTTTGCTCCACCAGCAGAATGGTCACGCCCTGGGCGTACACATCACGCACCACTTCAAAAATCTTGTCCACCATGATGGGTGACAAGCCCATGGAGGGCTCATCGAGTAGCAGCACCTTGGGGTGGCTCATCAGGGCGCGCCCCATGGCCAGCATCTGTTGTTCGCCACCGCTCATGGTGCCAGCCAGTTGGTCTTTGCGCTCTTTGAGCCGAGGGAAAATGGTGAACACCTTGTCAATGTCAACCAGAATTTGTGCTTTGTCGTCGCTGGTATAGGCACCCATTTGCAGGTTCTCAAGAATGGTCATGCGGGTAAACACCCCACGCCCCTCCGGAACCATGGCCAAACCTTGTTTGACCAGATCCCAAGGGCCCTGACCACGGATGCTTTTACCCATGTACTCGATGTCACCATCGTTGATCGGAAGCGTCCCGGTGATGGCCTTCATGGTGGTGGTCTTGCCCGCACCATTGGAGCCAATCAGGGACACCAGTTCGCCTTCGCGGACTTCAAAATCGACCCCCTTAACCGCCTGAATACCGCCGTAGGCGACCTTGAGATTTTTGACTTTGAGAAGAATATTTGCCATGTTGTTTCCTTATGCCGCTGACCCGATCAATGGCCGCCGGTGCCCAAATAGGCTTCAATCACTTTTTCATTGCGTTGCACGTCTGCGGGCGTACCTTCGGCAATTTGTTTGCCGTAGTCGAGCACCGTGACCCGATCGCAAAGGCCCATGACCAGTTTGACATCGTGTTCGATCAACAAAATGGTGCGGTTGTCGTTGCGGATTTTGTCAATCAGTTCACGCAACATCACCTTTTCGGTGCTGTTCATGCCAGCGGCTGGTTCATCCAGCGCAATCAGTTGCGGGTCCGTGGCCAGCGCACGTGCAATTTCAAGTCGGCGTTGGTCACCATAGCTCAAGGTACGCGCTTTGAAATCGGCCAACTGACCAATGCCCACATAATCCAGCAATTCACGGGCTCTGGCGGTAATGGCTACTTCTTCTGCCTTGAATTTAGGGGTGCGAAAAATCGCCCCCAGCAGGCCAGAATGGGTACGCACATGCCGACCCACCATGACGTTCTCGAGTGCCGTCATTTCGGCAAACAGGCGGATGTTTTGAAACGTCCGGGCGATCCCAGCCTTGGCGACCTCGTGCACGGCTGTGGGCCGGTAGGGTTTACCCGCCAACTCAAAAGTACCTGTATCAGGTGTGTACAAGCCCGTCAGCACATTGAAAAACGTGGTTTTACCGGCGCCATTGGGGCCAATCAGGCCATAGACCTGGCCACGCTGGATCTGAATACCCACATCGCTCAAGGCCTGCAGGCCACCGAAGCGTTTGGATACGCCGGTGACGTTGAGTACGTTGTCTGTCATTTCATTTCTCTTTCTGTGGGGCAAGCGCTTGCGCCGCCCTTTTGGATGGTTCGTTGCGACACCGCCTCAAGCCTTGGTAACTGACAAAGCCTTGCCATGTTCGGGTGATGGCCACAAGCCACGTGGACGCAGCAACATGACGATGATCATGGCCAGGGCGATCAACAGTTGGCGCAAGATGGAGGCATCGAGTCGACCATCGGTCAGATTCTGCAGGGGGCCGGCCACATAGCGCAACACCTCCGGCAGTGCGGACAAAGCCACCGCACCCATGATGACGCCCGGCAGGTGACCAACGCCGCCGAGCACAATCATGGCCACGATCATGATGGACTCCATCAGGCTAAACGACTCAGGCGAAATAAAGCCTTGGAACGAGGCAAACATGGCACCGGACACACCACCAAACGTGGCACCCATGCCGAAGGCCAGCAACTTCAGGTTGCGTGTGTTGATGCCCATGGCCTTGGCAGCAATTTCATCTTCACGGATGGCCATCCACGCACGCCCGACACGCGAAAGCTGCAAACGGTGCGAAATGATCACACTGAACACCACCAGCACCAGAAACAGATAGTAATAAAGCGACACCGAGGACAAATCAAAACCCAGGACGTTGATTTTTTTACCCATGCTCAAACCGAAAAAGCTCAACGAATCAATCTCCCCCAGCCCCTTGGGCCCATTGGTAATATTGACAGGCTGATCCAGGTTGTTCATGAACACCCGGATAATTTCACCAAAACCCAACGTAACGATGGCCAGGTAGTCGCCACGAAGGCGCAACGTGGGCGCTCCCAGCAACACGCCAAACAGTGCAGCCAAACCTGCTGACGCAGGAATCACCACCCAGATCGGCAAATGCATGCCACCCGGGAACAGTGCTGCAATTGCGGGGAAAGTTTCAATCAGGTGCGGTGAAGCCAACAGCGCGTACATGTAGGCACCAATGGCAAAGAACGCCACATAACCCAAATCGAGCAACCCGGCATAACCCACCACGATGTTCAGGCCCAGTGCCAACAGCACATACAGCAAAGCCATATCGGCGATGCGCACCCAGGCGTTGCCAAAACCCTGCAACACCAGCGGTGTCGCCAGCAGGCCGATCGCGGCCAGCACGAAAACAATGATTTGCTTTTGTTTCATGATCTCTTTCTATTCAGTTGTGGACAGAGCCGCTTCGGCTGTCGTAGCTGCGAACTTTCCCACAGGCCTTCATGCTCTGTCCGCCACCCGCTCACCTAGCAAGCCCGAGGGTCGCAGCGTCAGCACAATGATCAGCACCACAAAGGCAAAAATGTCAGAGTAATGACTACCCAACACCCCACCAGTAAGCTGACCGATATAGCCGGCCCCTAGGGACTCGATCAGCCCCAGTAAGACGCCGCCCACTACCGCACCAGCCAGGTTGCCAATACCACCGAAAACGGCTGCAGTAAACGCCTTCAGTCCCGGCATAAAGCCCATGGTGTGCTGTACCGTGCCGTAGTTTGCGGCCCACATGATGCCCGCAACGGCGGCCAACACAGCACCGATGACAAAGGTGGCAGAGATCACCACATCAGGCTTGACACCCATGAGCGCGGCGACCCGGGGATTTTCAGCAGTCGCACGCATGGCGCGGCCCAATTTTGTGTAATTCACCAAATACATCAGCACCGCCAGGGACACGGCTGTGACAGCCAGAATCAGCACCTGCGTGATCGAAATCACCGCCCCCCCAATGGCAATCGGATCACCGCCAATCAGATTGGGGAATGGCTTGTAATTGGGCTTCCAGATGATCATGGCCAGGGTTTGCAGCAGCAGCGACATCCCAATGGCCGTGATCAGCGGGGCCAGTCGAGGGCTGTTGCGCAGTGGACGGTAAGCAATTTTCTCGATGGAGAAATTAAGTGTGGCCGACACCACGCAGGCAATCACCAGCGAGATCAGCAGTACGAGCCAACCCGGTGCCCAAGGCATCGCTTCCTGCATCCACCCAATGATGGTCCAACTGGTCAGTGCCCCCACCATCAAAACTTCGCCATGGGCAAAATTGATGAGCCCAATGATCCCGTACACCATGGTGTAGCCCAACGCCACCAATGCGTACATGCTGCCCAACACCAGACCGTTGATGACCTGCTGTATGAAGGTTTCCATATTTTTCTCCGTTATTTGGTCGATGCTTGCATCAACGCAAAAGTGTTTGATGCACGATGCACCGCCAATTCGGCGGTACAAAGCTCAAGCAATAAACCTGCCAGCTCATTGCCACAGCAATTGAGTGGCGAGATTGTAGTGATGCAAACTGGCTGCCTCTTACGCGACAAGTGGGGGTTTACCCTTGTCATTAGCAATACTAATTAGCAATTAAATTACCGTGTCTGATCGTTGCACGCTCTGAGCACACGCAGTTTTTCCGCAATTTTAATTTCTAGCCCACGCTCAACCGGCCGGTAGAAGCCCGGATTAGGCATTCCATCCGGAAAATACCGCTCGCCCGCCGCAAATCCATCGGCCTCATCATGCGCATAACGGTAGCCTTTACCGTAGTCCATATCTTTCATCAACTTGGTGGGTGCGTTGCGCAGGTGCAAGGGCACTGGGCGTGTACCGTCTTGCTTTACCAACGCCTTGGCTTCGTTGAAGGCCTTGTAAATCGCATTGGACTTGGGGGCCACCGCAAGGTACACCACACACTCTGCCAGCGCCAATTCACCTTCAGGTGTGCCCAGGCGCTCATACACTTCAGCGGCATCGAGTGCCAGGCGCAACGCACGGGGGTCTGCTAGACCAATGTCTTCGCTGGCCATGCGGATCAACCGGCGGGCCATGTACCGGGGATCTGCCCCACCGTCAAGCATACGCACCAGCCAATACAAAGCGGCATCCGGATCTGAGCCGCGCACACTCTTGTGCAGCGCGGAGATGGTGTCGTAAAACTGCTCACCCCCCTTGTCATAACGGCGCATGCGCTCACCCAGCACCTTGAGCAGCCACACATCGGTAATTTCTGTGCGTCGCTCTTGCGTGGCTGACACCGCCAGGGTTTCCAGGGTGTTGAGCAGCCTGCGCGCATCCCCGTCCGCATAAGCCACCAATCGATCAATAGCTATGCTTTCAATAGCTGGTATCGCCCTAAATTCGAGGGCTAAGGCCACAATTTTCTTTAACTCCTCGACCGTCAATGCCTGCAGCACATAGACTGCAGCGCGTGACAGGAGTGCCGAGTTCACCTCAAACGACGGATTTTCGGTGGTGGCCCCAATGAAGGTGAACAGGCCGCTTTCCACATGCGGCAAAAAAGCATCTTGCTGGCTTTTGTTGAAACGGTGTACCTCATCGACAAACACCAGCGTACGCAGCCCCCGCTGTTGCGCCACCTGTGCTTTTTCAACCGCTTCGCGGATGTCTTTGACGCCTCCCAACACCGCGCTGATGGTGATGAACTGTGCATCAAATGCATCGGCCATCAACCGGGCAATGGTGGTCTTGCCGGTGCCCGGAGGGCCCCAAAAAATGCAACTGTGCGGTTGACGGGACTCAAAGGCCAGCCGCAAAGCCATCCCCTCCCCCAACAAATGCTGTTGTCCCACCACATCACCCAGCGTTTTCGGTCGCAAACGTTCTGCCAGGGGTTGATGTTGAGAAATCTGTGGGTTCATGGATCAACATTGTGGCGCAGCTTGCGCACCTACACATTCGAGTTCATGCAACCGCTGGAAACCCGCTGACGGCCAGAAGCCGTTCGCCCTGCACCTGAAACAGTCACTTGAGATAGGACTTCAACACAGCCACCACCTCGTCCATGTCTCTTGCACGCTGAACCGCATCGGTGGTGTCTGGGCCCAGATGCTCGCGCAGATGCCCTTCGAGCACTTCGGACATCAGTCCATTGACCGCACCTCGGATAGCCGCAATCTGCTGAAGAATCGCCACGCAGTCACCTTCCGAATTCAACGCCTTCTCTAGCCCCTCAGCCTGGCCCCGGATGCGTCGAACGCGTGTCAACAACTTGGCCTTGTCTTTGATGGTATGTGCCATGTTCAACCGTATTTGTTCATATTTCAATATAGCATACTGGGGTATAGTATTAATTGCTATTCACCGTCACTGATATTTTTTAATAAGAGCAACGCCATGCCTGCGATCGCAGAACTCATTCAACAAGGCACCACCAATCTGTGGGTCTTCGTCCCCACAGCCATTTTGCTTGGTGCACTGCACGGATTGGAACCAGGACACTCCAAAACGATGATGGCCTCTTTCATCATCGCCGTACGAGGAACCGTCGGCCAGGCGGCACTTTTGGGTCTGTGTGCAGCCCTCTCACATTCACTCATTGTGTGGGCGCTTGCAGCCGCTGCACTGAAGTTCGGCAACGAGCTGATCGCCGAGCAAGCAGAACCCTACTTCATGCTGCTTTCCGCTTTGGTTGTGCTTGGGGTGTCTGTCTGGATGTTTCTGCGCACACGCCGCGACGAAGCCGCCGCCAAGGCCCACCTACGCACGCCTCACGGTGGTCAGGTCATCCATACTGGTCATGGCATCGTCGAGCTGGAAATCTTCGAATCCGGTGTTCCACCACGATTTCGCCTTCATTCACTTGACCAGAGCATGGTCGCAAGGGCGTTCGATGCACACGAAACCGTCACCCTTGAGACCATCCGAGCAAATGGCGCACGGCAGTCCTTTGAACTCAGCGCACGTGGGATTTATCTCGAATCTCAACAGGAGGTTCCCGAACCCCACGAGTTCGACGTTGTTCTGAGCATGGGGCATAGGGACCATGTCCATCGGTTTGAATTGAGTTTTTCAGAAAGTGCGCATACACATGCTCAGGATGAGCATCCCCACCTACATCATCACCACAACCACCACATCGACGATGAATTGCACGATGGGCATGGAACTTATCAGGATGCCCACGAGCGCGCCCATGCCAAAGACATCCAACGTCGATTTGTTGGTCAACCGGTCACCACTTGGCAAATCGCCATGTTCGGTTTGACAGGGGGGCTGGTTCCATGCCCCGCCTCTGTCACCATCATGATGATTTGCCTGCACCTCAAACAATACAGCTTGGGCGCTGCCATGGTTGCAAGCTTCAGCCTGGGACTTGCCCTCTCACTGGTAAGCGTCGGGGTCATTGCGGCGTGGAGCGCACGCCAAGTGAATACACGCCTGGCCAACGGTCGCTTTGGTGAGTTTGCCCGCAAGATGCCTTACTTTTCCAGCGCGTTGATGGCACTGGTGGGCGCTCTTATGGGTATACAAGCCTGGCTGCAACTCGCAGCCGTATGAGGTTCACAGGCTAAAATTCGCGCGTCACTGGGGAGTAGTCTCCCTTCGATCAATTCGAAGGGGCTTGTGTCAACATACTTGGTCATTGTTTGACCATGGTGCAAGCGGTTTCAAACTTGACAAGACCTTTGACCACATCACTTCCGGATTGGCCGCGGAAGTTTCGTGGTCATCGCTTATTTTTGTCTGGCCTTGGAATCCCTCATGGAAGCTCTCTTCGTATCTGTTGGTGTCGTCGCCCTTGCTGAAATCGGCGACAAGACTCAACTTCTCGCCTTCATTCTGGCCGCTCGTTTCAAAAAACCCATCCCCATCATTCTCGGCATCTTGGCAGCTACGCTGGTCAACCATGGGCTGGCTGGTGCCTTGGGTGCCTGGATTACCTCGGTAGTCAGCCCGGACATCATGCGCTGGGTTCTTGGCGGCTCATTCATTGGTATGGCCATCTGGACTCTGATACCCGACAAAATTGAGGAAGAGGAAACACAGGTCGCCAAGCGCCTAGGCGTGTTTGGAACCACCTTGGTCACCTTCTTCCTGGCAGAAATGGGCGACAAAACGCAGATTGCGACGGTTGCCTTGGCTGCCCACTATGGAACACCGGTCATGGTCATCGCCGGAACGACCCTGGGCATGCTCATCGCTGATGTACCTGCGGTGTTCATTGGCAACAAGTTTGCAGCCAAGCTACCCATGAAGCTGGTTCACTCCATTGCGGCTGGCATTTTTGCAGTGATGGGTTTCATTATCCTGTTTCAACTGGATAAGTTGCTTCAGTAGCGCTGTCATGGACCATCGCCGGCGCCGAGAAACCTCGCTATTTGACCATGCTGTCCGGATTGACAACACGCCGGCGCACGGCTTTGAGAATCCCCCGCAAAATATCCAGCGGCACAGGGGGGCAGCCCATGATCACTTCATCAACAGGAATGACGTTGGACACACGTCCACAGCTTGCATAACTCTCGCCAAACAGGCCTCCGTCACAGGCACAGTCACCTACAGCCACCACCAGCTTGGGCTCGGGGGTTGCGTCATAAGTGCGCTTGAGCGCCGTTTCCATATTCCTTGACACCGGGCCGGTCACCAACAGCATATCTGCATGGCGCGGGCTGGCTACAAACTTGATGCCGAGTCCTTCCAGGTTGTAGTAAGGGTTGCCCAGCGCATTGATTTCAAGTTCGCAACCGTTGCAGGAACCCGCGTCCACCTCACGAATGGTCAGCGCCTGCCCCAAAATGTGCAGCAGTTCGACTTGAATGCGCGCAACCTGTGCACCCGCGGCCTCGCCAATGTCGGGCGCAGCTTCGCTGCAAGTACCTGTTTTCGCGATCTGTTGAACAATTTTCCAGCTCATAGGTCTTGTCCAGAATAGCTCAGGTTAAACGACTTGTTGATCAGCGGAAAATCTGGCACGATGTTGCCCATGATGGCGTGCTCCAGCACGGGCCAGTTTTGCCAGGATGGATCATGCAAATGGCAGCGCCGGATACGGTTGGCCTGGTCAGTTCCCGCCAAATCCAGCGCCACAAAAATCTCCCCACGCCAACCTTCAATCCAACCTGCACCGCGTGCCGCAAATTGGGGCAAGGCCATTTCACACAAGACCTCGCCCGCCGGCAAGTCGGTCAACATGCGCCTGAGCAGTCGCAAAGACTCAAACACCTCATCAAAGCGCACCGCCACACGCGAGGCCACGTCACCGTTGTGGTGTGTGGCCATCGCCACCTGAAAACCACTGTAGGGCTCGAAGGGATGATTGCAACGCAGATCCCAAGCCTGGCTGCTGGCGCGCCCAGCCAAACCGGTCAAACCCATGCGAGAAGCCAGTTCAGGTTCAACGCGGCCTGCATTGATGAACCTGTCCTGCAAACCCGCATGGGCCTCGTAAATACCGAACAAACTACGCACCTCATTTTCGATGGCATCGCATTGCTGCAGGAGTTGGTCGCGCTGCCCGCGGTCCATGTCCACCTTGACACCACCGGGCACCACACAATCCATCATCAGACGATGTCCGAACGCGGATTGGGAAGCCCGAAGCCAGTCTTCGCGCAACCTTGAAAACTGGGCCAGACCAAAAGCAAACGCAGCGTCGTTGCCCAAAGCACCCAAATCTGCCAAATGGGCTGCCACACGCTCGCGCTCTAACATAAGAGCACGTAACCATGCTGCACGCGCAGGAATGGTGGTTTGACAGGTCGACTCCAGCGCCATGCAATAGGCCCATGCGTACGCCACCGTCGAGTCACCCGACACACGCCCAGCCAACCGATAGGCTTGCAATGGATCTAGTTGCGCCATGCGCTGCTCGATCCCCTTATGGGTGTAACCCAGGCGCTGCTCCAGACGCAACACTTTCTCCCCCACCACAGAGAAACGAAAATGCCCTGGCTCAATGATGCCCGCATGCACCGGACCCACGGCGATCTCATGCACACCATCTCCTTCCACCCGGACAAATGCGTAGTTTTGCAGGTCGGTAGGTACCAGTAGTGGCAACTGGCCTGCCTTCTGTTGCAGAGGGAAATGGTCTGCTGTCCACGCACCATGGTTTAGCCACGGCCGTACATCCGGAGCGCCCACGGCAAAAGCCCCAGACAAGTCAGCAACCGCGCGTTGCATGCGAGCCGCTGCAGGGAAAATAGCCGCAATATCAGGATAAGTCCAACGATTCCCGTCATGATTCAATGGCAAGGACAACCAGAACGCACCATCCTGCATCACATAGGCTGCACAGATGCAGGGCGGGTTTGGTCCCTTGGCATCCGCATCAGATCCAATCGGACCCGCCCACAAGGCCAGTAATCGCCCGCCCTCATCCCGCGCCGCAGAGGCCAAGGCTTGCCATTGCCCCTGCGCCACTTGGGCATGCCAAACCGGCACGGGTGCAGGCAATGCCACAAATTCAAGGTCAAATCCAGGTATCTGCATGCTTTTAGCCTCCCAACAGGCTGGCGGCTTGTACGTACCAACCGTTCAGATAGGACGGAATGTACAAACCCAACATCAGCGCCAGCAACAGGTGCACAAACACAGGAATCAGTGCCGGAGGGTGCGCCAAAGGCTTGAGTGTGGTATCGCCAAACACCATCGGCAAGACCCGAATCAGGATGGAGGCGAAGGCCACACCTAGCGCAAGAAAGAGAAAGGGCGCGGCCCAGGGCTGATCACGCATGGCGGTGGTCAAAATCAAAAATTCGCTGGCAAACACGCCAAAGGGCGGCATGCCCAGAATGGCCATCACACCGATCATCAAGCCCCATCCAACAGTTGGATTGACCTTGATCAGGCCGCGAATCTCGCTCATCACCTGAGTGCCCGCCTTTTGTGTGGCGTGACCCACCGTAAAAAAAATCGCCGACTTCACAAGTGAATGCACCGTCATGTGCAACAAACCGGCAAAGTTGGCCACCGGGCCACTCATGCCAAAGGCAAAAGTGATCCTGCCCCTCTGCT
>CAIOAQ010000347.1 GCA_903856025.1 uncultured beta proteobacterium | reverse complement strand
TTAGCCGTCCAGCACTTGATTCCGGATGTCGCGTCGGAACGCTGCGACGTCACACCGGTTGATAGCGCAAACAAAAGGCCCGCAAGTTTTTCAACTTGCGGGCCTTGAATGCAGGACTGCAGGAGGAACCTGCCTTAGCTATCAGCGGTCGTTTTTTGCAAACCGTTTTTGTGCGTCACGCGGTACAAACACCTTGCCGCCACCAGCGGGCTTGGAAAAAGCAGGTTTGCCAAACGCAGGCTTGCGTGCAGCGAAATCCCCACGGGGAGCGGCTGCACCGACATTGCGATCGCCCGAAAAACGGTCGTTAAATCCGCCTTTACGTTCATAACTAAAGCCTTCACGCGGTGCAGACGAGCGGTCTTCGCGGCCGGCAAAACCACCACCATTGTTATTTTGGAAGTTACCTCCCTCAACAACGCGAGGTCCGTTGGCGTTTCTGTCTCCAAAACCGCCACGTGGTGCGTCAAACCCCCCTGGGCGGCCACCAGAAAATTTACGATCGCGAGGTGCAAAGTTGCCACCACCACGATTGTCACGACCACCAAAACCACTGGGGCGTGCATCAGGAATACGCTGTTTTGGCTCCAAGCCAGGAATCACATCGGGTTTGATAGGTTGACGGGTATAGGCTTCAATGTCAAAAATCTTCCGACGGTCACGCAACTCGGCAAAAGTAACAGCAATACCATCACGCCCTGCGCGGCCGGTGCGGCCAATGCGGTGGGTGTAATCCTCCGCTTTCATAGGCAAACCGTAGTTGAACACGTGCGTGACTGTGGGCACGTCAATACCGCGTGCGGCAACGTCCGTAGCCACCAAAATTTGAACTTGCCCCTGGCGCAACGCCATCAAGCGGCGGTTACGCAAGCCTTGGCTCAAAGCACCATGCAATGCCACAGCATCAAAACCGTCTTGCTGCAAATCATTGGCTAGGCCGTCGCATTCAATTTGCGTGCTAGCGAACACGATCGCCTGGTTGATGGTGCTGTCGCGCAGCCAGTGGTCCAGCAACTTGCGTTTGTGTTGTGCGTTGTCGGCCCAGAACAGCACTTGTTTAATGTTGGCGTGCTTTTCTTGGGGACTGTCGATAGTGATGCGCTGAGGTTCACGCATCACGCGCGAAGCCAACTGCTGAATGCGCGGTGCAAAGGTTGCACTGAACATCATTGTTTGCTTGCGGTCGATGGTGAGTTGGTTGATTTCAGCCAGATCGTCCGAGAAGCCCAGGTCTAGCATGCGGTCGGCTTCATCAACCACCAGAAACTGTACTTTATCCAACTTGATTTGCATCGAGCGTTGCAGATCCAGTAAACGCCCTGGGGTCGCAACCACCAGATTGGCATTTTGCAGCTTGGCAATCTGCAGTTGATAGGGCATACCACCAACGATGTTGGCCACACGCAGACCACGGCAATGTTGCACCAAGTCAATCGCGTCGTGGGCCACTTGTTGCGCCAGTTCGCGTGTCGGGCAGACGATCAAGGCCCCAGGTGTGGGCGCAGAAAAATGACGCGGGTTGGTGGGATCTTTGCGTTTTGCACGCTTAGGCGGAGCCTCACCCTTGTCGGCAGCCTCAGCGACTGCACGCTCGTATTCAGCGCGTGCATCGATTTCGACTTGCTCTTGCTGCTTGAGCAAGGTATGCAACACCGGCAGCAAAAAGGCGGCTGTTTTGCCACTTCCGGTCTGACTTGACACCATCAGGTCAATGAATTTGGCAGCGTTGCCATCCGTGGCCAAGCCTTGCATGGCAAGAGGAATGGTTTTCAGCTGTACCGTTGTCGGCTGGGTAAAGCCCAAGTCTTTGACAGCCTGGATCAACTCAGGTGCCAGGCCCAGGGTTACAAAACCGTTGGGCGTCTCAACCGTTTCAATTTCAGGTGTCTCAACCGCATCATGCGGGAGTAAGTTAATGTCGTTAGAAAAATTTTCGGCAGACGAGAGTTCGCCAGCCGCTAAAGTAGCGTCAGTCATGGAATTTCCTCAATACGTAAGCCCACACAAGTTGTGCGGTAGCTCCGTGATGGTTAAAAAACATCAACCATCAAACGGAACCTGCTTTGACTCACATCGGTGAGTTCGTATCAAAGCTGGGGGCCTATAAAAAAGCAAGTAGCGAGCTACCTGGCTTTTGACCCAGTGAATGTTGGGAGATGTACAAATATGCGTTGCAGTTTACAGCGCAGCCTTGGATTATGGCATGAATTCTGGTTTCTACCTAATCGGCTAATTTAATAAAGTGGGTTCGGTAGTGCTCTAACTCATCAATTGACTCGTGTACATCAGCCAAGGCTGTGTGGCGTTGTTTTTTCTTAAAGCTCTTTTGAACCTGGGGCGCCCAGCGTTTCGCGAGCTCTTTGAGAGTACTCACATCCAGATTCCGATAGTGGAAATAGGCCTCAAGCTTGGGCATGTATTTGACCAAAAATCGTCTATCTTGCCCAATGCTGTTGCCACACATGGGCACACCACCCTTGGGCACAAACTGATGCAAAAATGTCAGCAGTTGGTGCTCTGCTTCGGCTTCAGTCAGTGTTGATGCCTTGACCTTGTCAATCAGTCCGCTTTTGCCATGTGTGCCTTTGTTCCAAGCATCCATCCCCGCGAGCAATTCGTCGCTTTGGTGAATGACCAGCACCGGGCCTTCAATACGGTGCAGCAAAAGGGGATCGGTCACAATGACAGCAATCTCGATAATGCGGTCATGCTCGGGGTTTAATCCGGTCATTTCACAATCAAGCCAGATAAGATTCTGGTCGGATTTTGTCAGGGTCGCGTTCGCTGTGGGGATGTTGGAAGAACTCATGGCACGTGATTGTCGCTGATGACATAAACTTCGCCGACATGCCCACACCAACAGTTATGCCAGATCCATCCTTTGTATTTACCTGTCTTTTTGCGATTGCCCTGACACTGGGACTATTGATCAAGTTCTGGCTGAGTTCCAGACAGGTTCGACACGTATCAACCCATCGCCCGGTCGTACCAGTGGCTTTTGCACAAACCATTTCATTAGCGGCACACCAAAAAGCGGCGGATTACACAGTTGCAAAGGTGCGTTTTGGACTGCTGGAAATGGCCCTTGGCGCAGTTGTATTGCTGGGCTGG
>CAIOAQ010000346.1 GCA_903856025.1 uncultured beta proteobacterium | reverse complement strand
TCTATGTCGCCTGCACAATGATTCTGATGGGAGGGTTGAGCGATGCCGTGCTGGTGAAAATTCACATCAAGTCTGGCAAGGTTTCGCTCTTGGACTTTGAGGATTTTGAATCCAGTCCGCTTCCTCTGATGATTCGCCGAATCAAGGTAAACCTCAAAGACCAGACCTCAGACCTATTCGAGTACGGTGAACAATATCCAAAGCCGGTCCTTTATCGCAAGAGCCGCTATCTTCACGAAGACACAACCGGGTATGCGGAGCAATTGGCCTTCGATGAGGCGCTGGAGGTGACCGGAATTCTTGGGACATCGGAATTTGGCCCGTCCGCCGACGAACTCGTCCGACTTTTGGAGCAAGAGCGCCTTGCGGTTCAAGGTCTGGAACTGGTGCCAAGCAAGACAATCCCAGACCTGGATTCGCGATGCGGTGCACACTTTACGTTCAGGGACTTCATTGAGTGCGGCGAAACCCAGCGACGACTGGGCCTTGCCAATACCCCAAAATTGGCCGCGACTTACAACGCCCTCCATGGGCTAGCAACCCACATTCTCGACCCACTAATCGAATATTTTGGCTCAATCAAGTTGACGTATGGCTTTTGCTCGCAAGACCTGGCCCGTGAAATCAAATCCAGAGTTGCCCCACGACTCGACCAGCATGCGTCCGAAGAACTCAATGGGAAGGGTGTCCGCATATGCCCGAGGGGCGGCGCCGCATGCGACTTCATCGTTGAAGATGAGGACATGCAAGAGGTAGCGATTTGGGCAATCGACAACCCGGCTGCGATAGGCACGCCGAGCAGCGCCACGTCAACCTGCTGCTGCAGTTAAGCCACAATTGCCCCTTTCGTCAGGAGCAACGCCTTGAGCGAGCACCACCACGGCCATGCGCATGCGCCGGCCAACTTCAATCGCGCGTTCGCCCTTGGCATAGCGTTGAACCTTGCTTTCGTGCTGGTGGAAGGCTTCTATGGCTGGAAAATCAACTCGCTGGCCTTGTTGGCTGATGCGGGGCACAACCTGAGCGATGTGGCCGGACTTGGGCTGGCATGGGGCGGCGCTTTGGCTGGCAAGCTCAAGCCTGATGACAGACACACGTATGGGTGGAGGCGAGGCTCAATATTGGCCGCCTTTATCAACGCTGTATTGCTGTTGGTTGCCATGGGTTCACTGGGCTGGGAGGCAATTGGTCGTTTGAACTCTCCCGAGCCGACCGAAGGTTGGACGATTATCAGCGTTGCGACTGTAGGAATCGCCATCAACACCGCGACAGCCCTGTTGTTTATGCGGGGTCGAGAAAACGACCTCAATATTCGCGGCGCATTCATTCACATGGCAGCCGATGCCCTGGTGTCGGCAGGCGTGGTGCTGGGCGGTGCGCTCTACCTTTGGCAAGGCTGGGCCTGGATTGACCCGGTCATGAGTTTGGCCATTGCGGTCGTCATCGTGATTGGAACTGCAAGCCTGTTCAAACAGGCGCTGCACCTACTTTTTGATGGTGTTCCAGATGAGGTCAATCTCGAACAGGTCCGCAACCTCCTGTTGGGACTGCCTGGGGTCATTGGCCTTCACGACCTGCATATTTGGGCGATGGGAACATCCCACGTTGCGCTTACCGCGCACCTGGTAGTTTCCGACGAGACTCAAGACAACTCTGGGCTGCTTGCCGAGGCTGAACACGAGTTGCATGAGCATTTCGAGATTCGCCATGTGACGCTGCAAACTGAACGAGCTAAATATAGCGAAAAATGTCCAGCGCTAAATAGCTGCCATACATTGGCTTGATGCGTTTCCTAGCTGGGACTCGCTCCACCTCATAGCTGGTGAACGATTACTTGGAAGTGGCCGCCGGTCACGGCGAGCTGAAACCAATCAACAATATTTCGTCTTTCGCTCGCAGTCAGGCCTAGCTGGGATTCGCCCGTCGCCATCAGGCAACCAAAATGATTCGTCGCCTATCTGAAATTTTGTTCAGATACCAAAGGAAGCGCTGGGCAGACCGAACGCGACTGAGTTGACGGGTAAGCGTGCGGGTCGCACTGAAGCTCTTTTCGCTTTAGCCACTGCCATCCAAAAATAAACCCAATCCCTACAGGTTTCCATGTAACTGGAGACCAACATGGACTGGGCAACTGGCATCAACATACAAAACGGACGGTTTACAGGAGGACTTCTGCAGGCAGACGGCTCCGTCGTTTCCGCACCGCTCACGGACCTCACCACAAAGGGCGTCCCCACCCCTTCACTGAAAACAAAACACGTTGGTGAGGTTGCTTTCAGTTCGTGGATTCCGTCTTCAGCGGCCGAATACCTGACCGCTTTTGGTTACCACGGCTTCGAAAAAGACGGCAGCAACCACGAAATTTTCGAGGCGACCGTTGCTGGCAAAAGAGTCGTTGTTCCAGCGCTGGTCTTCATGCGGGCCCTTTTTAGGCCGGCGCGCTACTTGCTGCCTGAAATGTTCAAGGCTCAGGTTTTGGACAAGTTTTGCTTTGTCGACCATACGACTCAGCCCGCCAGGCTCAACATCGATGCCTTTTGGTTTCAGGACGGGTACATGCAAGGGTACGGCGAAATCGAAAAGCCGCTTTCATGGATGTGCTTCTTCCCCTCCGCGAATCTCATGGCCGCTTCAGTGCATGAACGTGCGCTGGCGGGTCAAATCAGCTTCGCAATGCCTGAAGGAACGGCTCAGGTATCTTTCCTGGGGCAGGCCGTCGGCGGTGTCTTGTTCGTCACTGAAATGACCATTTTTTCGGTCCACACAGATGAAACACCGTTTGAAATGGCCACCAACCACCCACAGGACATACTGTTCAGGGAGGGTGCAGCCGCACGCGCACAAAAGCTTGTCGAAATCGGCAC
>CAIOAQ010000345.1 GCA_903856025.1 uncultured beta proteobacterium | reverse complement strand
CACATTGCGCTGCAATAACGTCGCCCATCGCTCATAACGAGAAGCTTGAAGGTAACTTTGTCGAGACCGAGGTAAATATCAGTTATTGCAACTTCTTTTCTGTAAATTTCTATTTTTGGTTTCGTAGATGTTGCGCGAGCGCTTTGGATTTAGGTTTCATCGTCTGGTAATTTTGGTGGTCAACCACTCCTCGCCTTGTTCGACTAGCAAGGCGCTGACCAAGCGCAAGCCGTCATTCGGGTTGAGAAACTGGGCGACACCAATGA
Source organism: uncultured beta proteobacterium (assembly GCA_903856025.1). GTDB lineage: Bacteria > Pseudomonadota > Gammaproteobacteria > Burkholderiales > Burkholderiaceae_C > Rhodoferax. The sequence continues at coordinate 1,903 of CAIOAQ010000345.1, read as the reverse complement.
CCTAAAGCAACAGCATGGCCCTAAAGTCATTCACATTGGTATGGGTTGGTCCTGTGAAAAATAGTCCTCCGATGGGCTCAAAGAATCCATATGCGTCATTGCGGTCCAAGTACTCTGAAAGATTGAGCCCTTCTTGACTCGCTGCCGAAAGTGTGGCGGGTGTTACAAAGGCCCCTGCATTGTTCTCAACACCATCAATCCCGTCCGTATCCGCTGCCAATGCATAGACGTCTGCTTGACCCTGTAAAGCGAGGGCTAAGCCCATGCAAAACTCGCCCGCACGTCCACCGCGGCCGCGCGGCGTTCCTGGGGGGTGTTTGCGAATGGTGACAGTAGTCTCGCCTCCGCTCAGAATGACACAGGGCCTTTGGAACGGAACACCATGGGCCATTACGGATCGCGCAATTGCCGCGTGCACTTTACCTACTTCGCGAGATTCGCCTTCTATCTCATCGCTGAGTACATAAGCATTAATGCCTGCATTTCGTGCTGAATTGGCGGCGGCATCCAGCGATTGCTTCGGAGTTGCGATCAAATAAACCTCATGGCCTGCGAGAGCAGGGTCTTCTGGCTTCAAGGTTTCAAGGAGTCCCTCCTGTAACGCCGTTCGGACTGGCTCAGGCACTTCAATTTGGTAGCGGTTTAAGACGGCAATGGCCTCTTTACAAGTGGACTTGTCTGCCACTGTCGGGCCACTTGCGATGATGCTTGGATCATCACCGGGTACATCGCTGATAAGCAGCGTTACCACTTTGGCTGGATAGCAAGAAGCGGCAAGCCTTCCCCCCTTGATTTGCGAAAGATGTTTGCGCACACAGTTCATTTCTGAAATACTTGCGCCGCTCTCAAGAAGCTGGGAATTTATTCGTTGCTTGTCTTCAAGCGTTAATCCTATTGCAGGCAGGGTCAAGAGCGACGATCCACCACCAGAAATCAGACAAATCACGAGGTCGTCAGCTGTTAGTCCTTGAAGGATGTGTTTGATGCGCTTTGTCGCTTCCACCCCCGCTGTGTCAGGCACTGGATGAGCCGCTTCCACAATTTCAATCCGGTGCTTCAGTCCATTGGGGCGAGGTGGTGTGTGGTCATATCGGGTAACAACTAAACCTGACAACGATGCATCTTGAGGCCACAGTGCTTCTAATGCATGGGCCATTGCACCCGCTGCTTTGCCAGCACCAACAACGACTGTTCTTCCCTTTGTGGGAGACGGCAGGAATGCAGCTATGTTGTGCAAAGGTAATGCACGGCTGACGGCTACATCATATAAATGTTTCAGAAAATCAAGCGGTGCAATCTTGGGGTCAATGTGTTCGGTCATAAACAGATACCTTGATCAAAAAAATGAAAAAGGTGATCGACCGCACGCTATGAGCCTTTACCAGTCCCCTCTTTTGCGCCGTTTCTGGTCATGCTCTTAGCCTGCTCGACATAGAAAACAAGACCAGTTGTTGCCAATGATCCAGAGATGCAATGAGCCGATTCAGGCACCAATTGCGGTCCAATTTCTAGAAGTCAGTCACCTCAGAGAAATGACATCATACAACTAAATTGAATTCGCTTGTGCTTTTTTGAGGCGATCTTTGCTGTTAGATAGATGGGTCCTCATTGCTGCGCGGGCTGCATCTGTGTCTTGGTTGCGTATGGCATTGAAGATGTATTCGTGATCAGCATGAACTCGATACAGGTAGTTAACTCGCCCTTCAGGCGCACTGCTTGCCGTGTTAATTCGAGTACGAGGAATAATCACTGTCCCCAGGTAAGTCATTAGATCTGCGAAATGTCTGTTGCCCGTTGCTCTGGCAATTTCCATGTGGAAATTGAAGTCAGAAGGAATCGAATCTGACTCGTCTTGAATGGAATCCTGAAACGCGTCCAACTGCACTTTCATGGCTGCTAAATT
>CAIOAQ010000344.1 GCA_903856025.1 uncultured beta proteobacterium | reverse complement strand
GATCAAAAAGTTGGCGGCCACGACTTCTTGTTCGCCTTCCTGGACGCCACTGAGCACTTCAATGTAGCTGGCGCTGCGGGCTCCCAGCTTGTCTTCACGAGGCTCGTAACGTCCCTCTTTGAGTTGCACCAGCACCATCTGACGTGTGCCAATGTCAATCACCGCTGACACCGGCACGGTGATGACCACCGCCAGGGCAGAGACCTGCATTTCGACCTGTGCAAACATGCCCGGCTTGATCAAGCCGCCGGGGTTGGCCAGCTCCACACGCACCGGCACCGTGCGCGTTTCGGCTTTGAGTGTGGGGTACACATAAGTCACCGAGCCGGTAAATACTTTGTCCGGATAGGCGTTGATGCTGACCTGCGCCTTGGCACCGTTTTTGACCAGGGCCAGGTCCTGCTCAAACACGTCGGCAATCACCCACACGTGAGACAAATCAGCCACCTGGTAGAGCATTTCTCCAGGCATGAAGCGCATGCCTTGCACGGCCTTTTTTTCCATCACGATGCCGGTCGCCGGTGATCGGAAGGTCAGCGTGCGTTGCGTCGCACCAGTGGCGCTCAAAGCCTTGATTTGCTCTTCAGAGATGTCCCAGTTTTTCAGGCGCAACAAACTTGACTGTGCCAGTTCCTGCATCCCGCCCTGGGCCTGGCTGCCTGCGTCCTTGAGTGCGGTCACACCTTGCGCGGCGATGGCGTACTCGCGCTGTGCCGAGACCAAATCAGGGCTGTAGGCTTCAAACAGCGGTTGTCCTTTGGCAACCGCTTGCCCGGTGACATTGACATGCAGGCGTTCGACATAGCCTTCAAACTTGGCTGCAATGGTGAACAACCGGCGTTCATCCGGCTCGATGCGGCCAGCTGCACGAACCGTTTTATCCAGCGATCGCTTTTGCGCGGCTACCACACGCACGCCCAACTTTTGCACTTTTTGGGTGCTGATCACCACCTGGCCTGGTGCCGCAGCTTCTTCGTCGGCAGCACCTTCATACACAGCGATGTAATCCATGCCCATCGGGTCTTTTTTGGGTGTGGGCGAGGTATCTGGCAAACCCATGGGATTGCGGTAGTACAGCAGCTTCTTGACAGGCTTCGCCGCTGCTTCACCCGTGCTGGTCGGCGCCGACGAGATGGCAGTGGCGACCATGTCGGCACCGTGCCCGCGCGTGCCAAAGTAATAGCCACCCGAGCCTGCCAGGGCGATCAACACCACAGCCTCACCTATCAGCCATCCCGTGCTCGCTTTCATAATTCTTCTCCCACAATTTTTTCAACTTCTGCCAGTCGCATTTGTATGTCCAGCTGCGCTTTGAGCTGGCTTTGTTTGGCTTGGCGCACCTGGCGCTGAGCATCGAGCAGCGTGGCAAAGTCAAGCTTGCCGTTTTCATAGCCTGCCAATGCAGCCTGAAAAGTCAATTCGGCCTGCGGCAGCAAGTTGGTTTTGGACAGTTGCTCGGTGCGTTGCGCGGTCTCAATGCCGGACAGGTTTTCCGATAAGTCCGCGGCCACCTGGTTGGCTACCGCTGCGCGGCGCGCTTGTGCGGCATCGAGCATGGCTTGCGCTTCACGCTCTTGTGCACGACGCGTGTTCTGCTGCAACGGGATGTTCATCTCCAGCATCACGCCCCACTCGCTGATGCGGCTCTGCATTTGTGTCGGTGTGATGGCCAAGGTGAAATCCGGGTAACGGTTTTTCAAACTCAGCTCGCGGGAGAGTTCTGCAGCCTTGATACGCGCGTCCTCGGAAAATAGCTGCGGGTTGCGCTGGCGTGTCCGCTCCATCAGCGCATCGGCATTGAGCTTCTCCGCGGCAGGTAACCCTGGAAGGGTTTCAGGTGCTGCCAGTGGTGCGCTCGATGGCCGAGCCAACAAGGCATTGAGCCGTACATCGGCTTGGTGCGCTTCGCCTTCTAGCGCCACCAAATCGGTTTGCATGGTGGTTTGTTCAACTTGCGCACGAATGGCATCCTGTTGCATGGCCAGACCTCCCGCATAGCGTACCTGGGCGACTTTGACCAACCGGTTCGTCAAATCGAGCAACTCTTGTGTCAGCTTCTTGGTGTGATATAGAAAGTAGCGTTGGGCATGCGCGGTTTTCACCTTGGCCGCCAACTCGGCCCAAGTGCCTTGCACCTTGCCGTCAACGGCCTGCGCCTCTTGTGCGGCAATCGCCCGCTTCAAATCGCGCTTGCCAAACCAGGGAAAATCTTGCATAAAGGTGTACTTGGTGCTACCCACCTCACTGGGCCACAGTGCCGGTGACTGGGTACTGCCTTTGGTGATGTCCATCCATTCGATGCGAACCTTGGGGTCCATCAAGGCGCCAGCCATCACCACCCGTTCACCAGCAGCCTGCGCCTCAAGCTGCATGCTGGTGTAGTCCGGATTGCCCGCTTTGGCAAGGGTCAACAAACTTTCTACAGTGGCACCGGGCAAGGCATCTTGTGCCCGTACAGGCGCAGCACTCACTACAACCAACAGCGCTGCAAGTGCTGTGGCCCTCAATACGATCTTCATGGTGACCTACTTGGAGTTGGCGAGTTCGTCGTCGACAAGCTTTTTCAGCTCGTCAAAACCAAACTGAGGCAGCGGTTTGCCGTTGACAAAATATTCCGGTGTCATGGTCACATTCATGGTTTTCGCATCTGACAGATCACGTGAAATCATGGCAGCTACTTCAGGCGCATTCGCATCGCTTTGCAATTTGGCCATGTCCAGACCGAGCGACTGCAGCACAGGGCCGGTCAGCTGCACATAGGCGGTGTGGTTTTGCACCCACGTGCCTTGTGAAGCAAACAGAGCTTCCAGTGTGGGTTCAAACTTACCCTGCTTGCGAGAGGCTTCGAGCAGCTTGACCACCGCATCTGACCCAGGGTGGAACGGGGCGTAGCGCATCGACAGGCGAATTTTGTCAGGGTGCGCTGTCATCATGGCCTTCACCAGGGGATAGAACTCCCGGCAAGTGCCGCACGCCGGGTCAAAGAACTCAACAATGTGCACGGGTGCATTGGGGTTACCAAAGCTTTGAGCATCCGCACGCACCAAGGCCGACATGTTCTGCGCGGCCAATTGGGTGACCTGCTCTGTCTGCTGTTTTTTGTAAAAATAGGCTCCACCGGCAAACGCAAGAACGAGAAAGGCGATTACGGCGATAAAAAGATTTTTTTGTTTCATTTGTCAGAACTCCGATAGGCTGCCAGCAGCAGGCTGTTGATGACTAAAAATGACAGAAAGGAAAGCAGAGGGATCGTGACAAAACCGAACCATTCGATTTGTATCGTTTTGCACGGAATACCCTGGCGGCAGGGTGCCAGGGACTCGGGAATAATGCCCATGGTGAGCAACACATGAAACCCTGCAACCAGTAACCCGATGAATGCCAGGGGCAGCGCATAACGTGTCACCT
>CAIOAQ010000343.1 GCA_903856025.1 uncultured beta proteobacterium | reverse complement strand
TGCTTGCGCCTCTCGTGAAGTTGCTCCAGTGTTTGCTTTCTTGCGTTTTCTTTTTCCATGAATTTTGGATAAGCCAAGCTCACGAAAGTTCATATTTAATTGGGCCTGATCAATAGGTTCCTCACCATGGCTGTCTGCAAGGGACGGGACACAAGGTGTGTGGCGCACCGCACCGACACCGATGCCAGCGCGACGTAGTCTGCCCTACCGCCACTTTTCAACAAACTGCGGGTACGGCAATCTCCTTGCCGGCACCAGCAGACAGATAAGGAAGGCGGCTGATCAGTCAACCAAAAGGAACCATCATGAAATACTCAAAACTGCTGCTGGCAGGAGCGGCCTCTTTTGCATTAGCCGGATGCATCTCGGCACCGGCCGGTCCTCCGGGCCCGCAGGGTGCCACCGGACGGACCGGGGCAACGGGTGACACGGGTTACACCGGGGCAACGGGCTACACAGGGGCAACAGGTAGCGCGGGTGCAACCGGCAATACGGGTGCCACGGGCGCAACGGGTTACACCGGCGCAACGGGAGGTGCAGGTGCCACGGGTGATACCGGCGCCACGGGCTACACCGGTGCCACCGGCAGTACAGGTGCCACCGGTCGCACAGGTGCCAAGGGTGCCGCAACGGGTGGCACGGTTGTCATCGTCCCGCCCCAATAGCAGCGGCTTGGATGCTGAACGGTGTTACCGCCCATGGGCATCAGCGGGTGAAGTTGATTGCGGCACAGGCAGGGCACGCATTCTCGCGTCTGGGTCGGCTTTGCTTTCGATGCGCGATGGTGTAACGCCGCTGTACTTTTTTTGACTGTCCTGCAGTCGGTCAATCGGCACTTGCACTGTGCCCGTCTGTTTTTTGAACCCACGGGAAGGCCCCTTATGACAACAATATCTTCTGCGCTTCGTCAACTTGCCCTGGCGGCGTTGACCACTTTGGTTTGTATTGCGAACGCACTGGCGGCTTCACCAAGCGCCTCACCCCAAGCGCAGGCGCGTTACCGACATGACATGGACATATGCAACAGCGGCCAGTCCAACCAGAGCGTCGCCACCTGCCGCCGGGAAGCAGGCAGTGCCCTGGCCGAGGCCAAGCATGGCGCTGTCCACATTGATCCGGCGCAATACCAAAAAAATGCGCTGCAGCGCTGTGCCGTGCATCAGGGTGATGACCGTGTGGCCTGCGAAGCACGCATCATCAGTCAGGGTGATGTCGCCACTGGCATCGAAGCCGGCGGGCTCTTGCGCGAAAGCATCACCGTGACACCGGCTCAGTAAGATTTTTCCAACTGGCCTGCAGCGTGGGAATGGCCTTTAACTTCTGCTCCTGCCGCTGACAACACCGTTCATGCGCGTCACAAAGTATGGCGGTTATGCGTCCAACTTCTTTGAACTGGTCGCGGCCATCAACCAATTTGGCTTTAACTCAGACACCGCCTTGGCCGCCATGGTGGGGGTGCTGATTGAAGTGCCGGTGATGCCGGTGGTGGTAACGGTGGCCAACCGCAGCAAGGGGTGGCACGAGCGCAGGTGAATTTGTGCACTTGAAGTTGCTAGACTTCGGTAAATGACAGAAACTGCACCAGCCCACACCCCCATGATCGCCCAATATTTGGGCCTGAAAGCGGATTACCCCGACACCCTGCTGTTTTACCGCATGGGAGATTTTTACGAACTTTTTTTTGCCGACGCCGAAAAGGCCACGCGCCTGCTCAACATCACGTTGACCCAGCGCGGCCAAAGTGCCGGGCAACCGGTGGTGATGGCCGGGGTACCGTTCCACTCGGTCGACACCTATCTGGCGCGGCTGATCAAACTGGGGGAGTCGGTGGCCATTTGTGAGCAGGTCGGGGACGTTGCCACGTCAAAAGGCCCGGTCGAGCGCAAAGTGGTTCGCGTGGTGACCCCCGGCACCTTGACCGACCTGGAGCTGCTGGCCGACAAAACAGAGTCTTTGCTGCTGGCGGTGCAACAGGGACCGCGCAACGTATGCGGTCTGGCCTGGCTGAGCGTGACGCAAGGCGAGGTGATGCTGGGCGAATGCCCGCCGGACGAGCTGGCTGACTGGGTCATGCGCATTGGCGCGGGCGAGCTGATCTTCAGCGCCGGCGCCACCCCCGCATTTGAAGCCCGGCTGCGCGGTGCTTGCGCCAGCACCACCTCCATCAGCGTGCGACCCGACTGGCAATTTGATGCAGGGCTGGGCCAACGCACCCTGTTGAGCCACTTGAACGCCGCGAACCTGTCCACTTGGGGCGCGCAAGATCTGCCTCAGGCCCACGCGGCTGCGGCGGCCCTGCTGGCCTACGCGGAGCACACCCAGGGGCGGGCCTTGACCCACATCCACAGCCTGAGGGTGCAACGCGCGGGCGATCTGATTGACTTGCCACCCAGCACCCGGCGCAACCTGGAGCTCACCCAAACGTTGCGCGGCGAGGATGCGCCCACCTTGTTTTCCCTTCTGGACACCTGCATGACCGGCATGGGCAGCCGCCTGCTTAAAAACTGGCTTTTGAGCCCCAAGCGTGACCGCGCTGAGGCGCAACAACGCCTGAACGCCATCGCCGTGTTGCGCCAGCCGCACCCAAGCGCACCCACCGGACTGTGGCACGCCCTGCGCGACCAACTCAAGGGCAGCACCGATGTGGAACGCATCACCGCCCGTGTGGCCTTGCGTCAGGTGCGCCCGCGTGAACTCATCGGCCTGCAAAGAACACTACAAAAAACAGAGCTGCTTGCGCCCGTTATACGAGGGCTAGAGGCCTATTTGACTCTTATATCCGAGCAACTCTTGCCGCCCGTGGGCTGCGCTGACCTGCTGGCCCGCGCGATTGCGCAGGAACCCGCCGCCCTGGTGCGCGACGGCGGGGTGATCGCCAACGGCTTTGATGCCGAGCTGGACAAACTTCGTGCCATCCAAACCAACTGCGACAGCTTTCTGCTCGACCTGGAAGTGCGTGAAAAAGCCCGCACCGGCATTGCCAATTTACGGGTGCAATACAACCGGGTACACGGATTTTTCATCGAGGTGTCGCAAGGTCAACTTGACAAGGTGCCCGACGACTACCGCCGCCGCCAAACGCTCAAAAACGCCGAGCGTTTCATCACCCCCGAGCTCAAAGCCTTTGAAGACAAGGCGCTGAGCGCGTCCGAGCGTGCGCTGGCGCGTGAAAAATGGCTTTATGACCAGGTGCTGGAGGCCTTGCAGCCGCATGTGACGGCCCTCACCCACCTCGCCCGCGCCCTGGCCACGCTGGATGCGTTATGTGCCTTGACTGAGCGCAGTTTGACGCTGGACTGGTGCACGCCGAAGTTTGTCAAAGAACCTTGCCTGGACATCGTGCAAGGCCGCCACCCGGTGGTGCAGGCACGGCTTGCCGAATCCAGCTCGGGTGCGTTCATTGCCAACGACACCCATCTCGGGCCCAAACAACGCATGCAGATCATCACCGGCCCCAACATGGGCGGCAAATCCACCTACATGCGGCAAATTGCGGTCATCACCCTGCTGGCCAGCATGGGCAGCTACGTGCCCGCGGCCAGTTGTCGGCTCGGGCCCATCGATGCCATCCACACCCGCATCGGCGCCGCCGACGACCTGGCCAACGCACAGTCCACCTTCATGCTGGAAATGCTGGAAGGGGCGCAAATCCTGCATGCCGCCACGCCCAACTCACTGGTACTGATGGACGAAATTGGCCGCGGCACCAGCACCTTTGATGGCCTCGCCCTGGCCAGCGCGATTGCCACCCAACTGCACGACAAAACCCAGGCCTACACCCTGTTTGCCACGCACTACTTTGAGTTGACCGAGTTCCCCGCTACCCACCACGCCGCCATCAACGTGCATGTGAGCGCCGCCGAGTCGGGCCGCGACATTGTGTTTTTGCATGAAATCCAGCCGGGACCGGCCAGCAAAAGCTACGGTATTCAGGTGGCGCGGCTGGCAGGTATGCCCGCGGCGGTACTCAACCATGCCCGCCACACCCTGCAGGCGCTGGAAGCACAAGCCAGCCAACATCAGGCGCAGGTGGACTTGTTTGCCGCACCACCAGCTACAGAAAACGTAGCTGAAAGCCCTTTGGAATCATGGGCTAGAAGCCTAAATCCTGATGACTTAAGCCCACGAGAGGCGCTGGAGGCCCTGTACCAGCTGAAAAAACTGAGCACGCACGCCTAACGAGCGCAACACACGCCGTGCGAACAGGCTTCCTGCGGCGCACCTATTTTTTGTCACCCCCACGAAGGTCTTCCTTCAGCAGACGTTCGCCCCCATGTGGCCTGTCCTGGGGTGGGCGTTGCGTTTCGCGGGATGGCTGCCCCTGCGGCGGTCGTGCGACATCGGCAGGGGAATGCCTGCGCAATGGCTGCGTGCCGGCTGGCGGTTGGTGCTGCGGCAGTCGTTGTTCCACATACGGTCTGTCGTTTGACCTTGGCGGCATGATGGGTTCCGGACGAATGCGGGCTGGACCGGGACGCAATCTGGTCGGCGGCCTGTCCATCCAGTGCTGGCGCTGCGGATACCATGGACGCATCCGGTAGTGGTTGTCCCAGTAATCACCGAGGCTGAACCCAATGATGCCAATACCAATCACGGCCCCGTAGCTGATCAAGGGAACCCGCCCGCCCTGATAGGGGTAATTGATGTTGCCCGCGTACATCCATCCGCGTTCAGTTCCAACCGTCACATCGCACCAGCGGTAGTCATCGAGGCAGCCCTCCACCCATACCGAGACACCGGTGCTCAGGACGGCCACGACCGGGTAGTCCCGGGAAGGCCCCGCCCGCAAATTGGCTTGCTTCAGCACGTAGGCCTGTTGCTGCGCATGGGACATCATCGGCGAAGCAGCCAAAGCCGCCACAAGCGCACAAAGCACGTTGGTATATTTCATGGTGTACCCCTTCTGGTTCGATAGATCCAAAAATGCTCGCCTCGACCACCACCTTTTCAGGAAACCTGGGTGACAGGCGGGTCGATTCTGATTCTGGCACTAACTCCTGCGATTGACCATGCGCTAGCACACATAGCGGCAGGCGAACAGGCCTCTGGCCCGAATTTCAGCGCAAATGACTTCCTGCACGCGTGTGGAGGCAGCTCGGGTGTTGTTTGGGAGACAATCCAGCGAGCTTTGCAAAAACTGGTTCAGTCAAAACTCACCGTCTTGGCTTGAACATTGCTTGTGCATCAACGCAAAGGATGGCCCCCTTTCACTGCTGCAACTCCCCGATCCACTATTTTTCTCCGGACTACCTCACATGACCTATTGCGTCGCCATCAAACTCAATGCCGGACTGGTTTTTTTGTCCGATTCACGCACCAACGCCGGACTGGACCAGATCAGCACCTTCCGCAAAATGATCGTCTACGAAAAGCCGGACGACCGTTTCATGGTGCTGCTGTCGGCTGGCAACCTGAGCATTTCGCAGTCGATCCGCGAAATCCTGCAGGTAGAAAAACTCAAGGACCATGATGAAGATGCCGAGCCCATCACCATCTGGAACGCCAAAAGCATGTTTGATGCGGCCCGCGTGCTGGGCGCAGCCATTCGCCATGTGTACGAGCGCGATGCCGCCGCGCTCAAGCTCGCCGGTGTGGATTTCAACGTGTCATTGATCTTCGGCGGACAGATCAAAGGCGAAGGCATGCGCTTGTTCCAGGTGTATTCAGCGGGCAATTTCATCGAAGCCACCCCAGAAACACCTTACTTTCAGGTGGGCGAGTCCAAATATGGCAAGCCGGTGCTTGACCGCGTCATTACCCCCACCACACCGCTGGACGAGGCGGCCAAGTGCGCGCTGGTGTCGATGGACTCCACCCTCAAATCCAACTTGTCGGTGGGTTTGCCGCTGGACATGGTGGTGTATGAAGCCAACCAGTTCAAAACCGACAAAGTGGTTTGCATTGACGAAAACAACCCCTACTTCAAAATGATGCACAACAGCTGGGGGCAGAAGCTGCGTGAGGTGTTTGACAGCATCGAAGACCCCACCTGGGACGGTGGCAAGACCGACGTGCCGCTGATGCAAGCAGCCAGCCGCAGCCGACCGCTCAAGAAGATCAGCACCCCGCAAGAAAAGCTGATCTGACACCCATGTGACAGATCGCCAGCCGCCCGTGGTGCCACGGCATCAAAAATCCCGCGGCGGTCTGTTTTAATCCACCATGCCCAACCGTCAAGTTCTCACACCTTTCGTTTTCTCGCATGCCAACAGTTTTGGTGCGGGGGTTTACCGTGTGCTGTTTGAAGCCTTGAAAGCCCGCGGATTCGCAGCCCATGCCATCGAACAGCTAGGGCATGACCCGCGCTACCCGGTCACCAACAACTGGCCTCATCTGGTTCAACAACTCACCGACTTCACCCAAGCCAAAGTGGACAAGGCGGGTGTTCCCTTGTTTCTGGTGGGGCATTCTCTGGGCGGTTTTTTGAGCCTGATGGTGGCGAGCCACGCGCCGCACTTGGTGCGCGGTGTGGTGCTGATGGATGCACCTATTGTGGGCGGTTGGCGCGCAACGGCATTGGGACTGGCCAAGCGTACCCAGCTCGTCGGTTCCATGTCACCTGCCGCAGTGAGCAAAAAACGGCGCAACCAATGGCCCAACATGGAAGCTGCGCTGGCCCATTTTGAGAGCAAACGCGCTTTTGCAAAGTGGGACCACCAAGTGCTGGCAGACTACATTGCCCACGGCACCCGTGACGAATCCATCAAAGGAAAAACCCACCGTGTGTTGAGCTTCCAACGGGAAGTTGAAACCGCCATTTACAACACCTTGCCCAGCAATCTGGAAGGTCTGATCAAGTCGAACCCGGTTAAATGTCCGGTGTCCTTCATTGGCGGCACGCACTCCAGTGAATTACGCCAGGCAGGCATGGCCTTGACGCAACGCATCACGCAGGGGCGCATCATGATGCTTGACGGCACGCACCTGTTTCCTATGGAAAAGCCGTTGGTGACAGCGGCGGCGCTAGAAGCCGCGCTGCTGAATCTGCAAGGCCTGAGCTGACCTTATCCCCGAGATTGGCCCCCTTCAAGCCGCCCAGGTCACGCTACCTGTCCATGCGGTGGCCAGCACGACCAGGCCAAACAGGATGCGGTAATAGGCAAAACCTACAAAACTGTGGGTTGAGATAAAGCGCAGCAACCAGCGGATGCACAGCCATGCGCTGATGAACGAGACCACCAAGCCCACGCCAAACAGCGGCAAATCCGACATAGAGAGCAAAGCCCGCTCTTTGTAGAGACTGTAGACCCCAGCGCCGATCAAGGTCGGGATCGCCAGAAAAAATGAAAATTCAGTGGCAGCTTTGCGCGACAGCCCCAGCAGCATGCCACCAATGATGGTCGCCCCACTGCGACTGGTGCCAGGAATCATGCCAAGACATTGCACCATTCCGACTTTTAACGCATCCAATGGGCTCATTTCATCCACCTCTTGAATCCGGGGAACGGGTTTTGCCTTTTTTTCTACCCACAAGATGATGAAGGCACCCACAATAAAGGCGCCCGCTACCACTGGGGGATTGAACAAATGGTTTTTGATGGTCTTGTAAACCAGCAAGCCTAATACCGCCGCTGGCAAGAAGCCAATCAATACATTCAGTGCGAACCGCTGGGCCTGCTTTTCTGTGGGCAACGCCACCACCGTGTCACGAATCTTTTGCCAGTAAACCAGAATCACCGCAAAGATCGCCCCTGTCTGGATGGCGATGTCAAACACCTTGGCTTTGTCATCGTCAAAGCCCAGCAACGCACCGGTCAGAATCAAATGCCCGGTACTCGAAATCGGCAAAAACTCGGTCAGCCCTTCCACCAGCCCCATGATGGCGGCTTTGATCAACAACGCAAATTCCACATCTACTCCATTTTTTTAGGTCACTAATTATCACGGCACTTCCTTCCAACGCATTTCACGTCGAAACACCGCATAAGGTTTGTTTTGACATTCATAGGCCGACGCCAACGCGTCAAGGTACGCGTAACCAAAAAATGATAGAGTGTCTTCGGCATTTTCCACAATTGAGCAGACTGCATGCGTGCATTGACACTTACTCGCTACTTCTCATTTCTTTCACTCATTTTGGTGGTGATCGCCGGGACGGTGCTCGGATTTTTGGTATTCCAGCAGGACATCCACCAAATGACCGAATCCGCTCAGGATCGAAATGTCAACCTGACAAAGTTGTTGCACACGCTGCTGGCGGATGAAATCAACCCCTTCATAGCGCAGCCTGGCCCACAACGCGCTACAGCGTTGCAAGCCAAAATCGCGCTGGTCACTGCAGATTCGAATATTTTCAAGCTCAAACTCTACAACCCGCAAGGCATCACCATTTTTTCTACAGACCCAACGCAAGTTGGTGAAGACGAAAGCGCCAACGCCGGATTCATATCAGCAACTACCGGAGTCGTTGCCAGTGAATTGACGCAACGTGATCAGTTGAGCAAATTTGACGGGGGCTCACACAAGATTGACTTGGTGTCGAGCTACGTTCCAGTCAAGCAAGATGGCCAATTGGTTGCCATTTTTGAGGTTTACCAAGACGTTACTCAACTGGTCAAACTCATCCATGCATCGATGCTCAAAATCGCGACGATTGTGGTGTCTGTCCTGGGGCTGCTCTATTTTTTGCTGCTACTGGTGGTCCGAAGGGCACAAAAGCTCCTGACTGAAAGCCAAACTCAGTTGGAAAATTCCAACCGCGAGCTTGACCAGCGCGTGACCGACCGAACCGACGCGTTGCAGCAAAGCGAGTCCCGTTTTCGAATTTTGACTGACATGGCATCGGATTATTGCTGGGAAACTGACGAGTTTCACCGTTTCACCATGCACACGGTCAACAAGCGCAAGTCCACTGAATCTTCGAAAGAGGCAGGCTACCTTATTGGAAAATTTTGGTGGGATATTCCCCACGTATCTCCCGATGAGGCCACATGGAGTGCGCACCGCGCCCTTGTGGATTCCCATCAAATTTTTCACGAATTCGAGGTTTCCCGTGTGGATCGCAATGGCAATTTACGCCATTTTTCTATCAGTGGGCAACCGAAGTGGGATGCAGCTGGCCGTTTCACCGGCTACCTGGGTGTAGGGTACGACATCACACTGCGCAAGCAAGCCGACGCAGACTTGCGCCTGGCCGCAGCCACGTTCGAGTCGAAAGAGGCCACCATCGTGACCGACGTCAACAGCGTGATTTTGCGAGTCAACCAAGCCTTCACCAGCATCACAGGCTATGAGGCCCACGAGGTCGTTGGCCGCACTCCGCGCGTGATGGCATCGGGCCGTCACGATGTCCATTTTTACCAGTCCATGTGGGAGTGCATTCGCCGCACGGGGGGCTGGCAGGGAGAGATATGGGACCGTCGTAAAGACGGCGAAATCTATCCCAAATGGCTCACCATCACCGCCGTGAAGGGCAAAGATGATGCGATCAGCCATTACATCGGAACCCACTCTGACATCACCGAACGCAAAAAAAATGAAGAAAAAATACAGCAGCTGGCTTTTTTTGACTCACTGACCAGCCTGCCCAACCGCACCTTGCTGCTGGATCGTCTGCGCCAGGCCATGGCGGTGTCTAACCGTAACCAGACATTTGGCGCCCTGCTGTTCATTGACCTCGATCATTTCAAAGCCCTCAACGACACGCAAGGGCACGACAAGGGCGATTTGCTGCTGCAGCAGGTGGCCAGACGCCTGAGCGCATGCGTGCGCGAGGGTGACACC
>CAIOAQ010000342.1 GCA_903856025.1 uncultured beta proteobacterium | reverse complement strand
TTTCGGAATTTTTGATGAAAAAAGCACTGCTATGGCTAATATTTGCTTTGATCACGGTTGCGGGCGCAGCTACACTAGACTCGCAATTGCTCTATCCTGCCGAGCGCAAACCAGTGCCCGAAGAGGCTCAAGCTGCACATCTAGCGGCGGGCATACTGACCCGATTCCACTACAAACCGGTTCCGCTCGACGACGCTTTATCGAGCAGGATGTTTGATCAATATCTGAAATCGCTCGACCCTGAGAAGCTCTACTTCCTGCAGACCGACATCGACCGTCTTAGCGTTGACCGGACCTTGCTGGATGATGCCATCCGCAATGAAGACCTGAGTGCGCCGTTTGAAATCTTCAACTTGTATGTTCGTCGTGCTGCGGAGCATTTGGCTTATGCCCGCACGTTGCTTCAAAAGGACTTTGATTTCCAGAGCGATGAAAGCTACCAGATAGACCGGAAAAATCAGCCATGGCCGGCGACTGAGACACAAATGCAAGACCTTTGGAGAAAGCGCGTCAAAAACGATTGGCTCAGGCTCAAACTAGCAGGCAAGGACAAACAGGATATCGTCAAGATACTGGATAAACGCTATGAAAACGCCATGAAACGTTTGGGCAAAATCACCAGTGCAGATGCTTTTCAGATATTCATGAACGCATACACCATGGCGATTGAGCCCCACACCAACTACATGGGAGTGCGAGCTGCAGAGGATTTTGACATCACCATGCGCTTGTCTCTGGTGGGAATTGGTGCTGTGCTGACCGAAATAGATGAATACACCACCATTAGGGAGTTGGTGCCTGGTGGACCGGCCAGCATGTCAAGTCAACTGAAAGTTGGCGATCGCATTGTGGGTGTAGCGCAGGGCATGTCGGGTGCAATGGAGGATGTTCTGGGGTTACGTCTGGACGACACGGTGGCACTGATTCGTGGTGCGACGGACACGAAGGTTCGGCTAGACATCTTGCCAGCAGAAGTCGGCCCCGATGGACAGCACAAGATTGTGACCCTCACCCGAAAAACCATCACCATGAATGACCAAGCTGCCAAAGCCAAGGTGTACTCGGTGACGGATGGACCCGGTACGCAACGCGTGGGGGTGATCACGCTTCCTTCTTTTTACGAGGACTTTGATGCCAGGCAGCACGGTGTAACGGACTTCAGGAGCGCAACACGTGACGTTGCCATCCTGCTGCGTGACCTGAAAAAACAAAAGGTCACCAGCGTGCTGATCGATTTGAGAAACAATGGTGGCGGGTCGCTCAGGGAAGCTGTAGAGCTAACCGGCTTGTTCGTTGGCAAAGGGCCTGTGGTTCAGGAACGTAATGCCAGGGGTGACATTAATGTGGAAGCTAACGTCAGTACGGAGATGGCTTGGAATGGTCCCATGGGTGTGCTGATCAATCGGGCTTCTGCATCGGCTTCAGAAATTTTTGCTGCTGCGATCCAGGACTACGGCCGCGGCCTGATCATTGGCGAGCCGAGCTTTGGAAAAGGCACTGTGCAAACGATGGCCAACCTCGATCAAATTGGAAAAACAGCCAAACCCGAGTATGGTGAGCTGAAACTGACAGTTGCACAGTTTTTTCGAGTCAATGGTGGAACGACCCAGTTGCGTGGCGTGACACCGGACATTGCTTTCCCGGGTTTTATCGATGCTGCCGACTTTGGCGAATCAAGCTTTGACAACGCACTGCCCTGGACAAAGATCAAGGCTGCAGAATACGCACCCGTGGGTGACCTGAAGGAACAGATACCCTTGCTAACGGCTCTGCATGAAAATCGCATTCGGCATGACAGGGATTTTTCATACCTGCTGCAAGATATTTCGCAAATCCAACAGTTGCGCAAGACAAATGTGATTTCACTGAATGAAACAGTCAGACGCAAGGAGCGTGAGGCGCAAGAAAAGCGCCTGACGGCACGTGAGGACAAGGGGGATACACCCGAAAAACGAGTGGCGGGCAGTACGGCCCAGGACGATGGCCTACAAGCGGATGAACGCAATTTAATCAAAGATCTTGCCGCTGAAAAGTCAAAAAAATCAGCCAAGGATGTCTTGCTTGCCGAAGCGGTCAGCATCCTTGGTGATGAAGTGGCGCTGCAAAAGAATAATTTCAAAGTAGCCACATCAACAGCCCCTACGACGGTCACGGAACCTGGGGCAAGGGCTCTGCGGCGATAGGATTTAGTTGCAAGCGCGTATTGTGATTTTGTTGAACGCACGGATCAAATGATTGTTTCTGGGTAACGAAACGGTACTTTTGTGATTTACTATAAATGGCGGGAAATCCCGCTTTTGCGTTTACCTGGGCACCGCGTCGTTCGACCATTGCGGCCACTAAATTACATACACTGCTGGCCTATCGGGAACGGAATCCAACTTCTGGCATCTTCCAGCAAAGTCCAAGTGATTTCCAAAAATTCTGATTCTCAATCGACTTTGCACGCTCGACGTGATTGAACAGCGGACAATCGAACCTCATGAATTCAGATGCCTTTGGCCAGTCTTTTCGGCTGCTGTGCACGCGGCGTTTTGGCACATTCTGGTTTGCTAGTTTGCTTTCCAATATTGGCACTTGGGCACAGCAAGTTGCGCAACCTTGGCTACTTCTCAGTCTCGGATCATCGCCGTTTTTGCTCGGACTTGATTCTTTTGCCCTGGCAGCGCCGGTGTTTGTATTAACGCTAGTGGGCGGCTATCTGGCTGATCACTATGACCGACGTCGAACCATTGTGATGTTCCAGTCGGTTCAAATGCTGTGCCCCATATTGATCGTGCTGCTTCTACTCTTCGGCGCTATTCAGCCATGGATGGTCATCGCACTGTCTTTTGTGGTTGGATTCACCGATGGTCTGTCCATGCCGTCATTTCAATCCATTGTTCCGAGCATTGTGGAAAAGAAGCAAATTCCAAGAGGTATTGCGCTGAATTCAACACAATTCAACCTTTCACGGATTCTGGGGCCGGCCATCGCAGGCATATTGATGGCAAGTGTTGGTGCTGCTGGTGCATTCGCCGTCAGCGGAGCATCCTATGTGCCATTCATTCTTGTGGCGCTTTGGGTATTGCCGCGCGGTGCCTCAATCGCGCCACATAGAGAAGGTTTTCAGTGGCGTTTCCTTTATGTGGATATCAGCGAAGTTATGCGCCAACCCCTGCAACGTGGTGCACTGCTAACCGTCTTCATCACTGGTCTGCTTTGCGCACCTTTGGTCGTGTTTTGCCCAGTCCTGGTGAAGGCAGCGTTTCATGGTGATGTCAGTCACTTCAGTCTTGCAGTCAGTGCCTTCGGGGCGG
>CAIOAQ010000341.1 GCA_903856025.1 uncultured beta proteobacterium | reverse complement strand
CTGACCGGGCAAGATGACATTGGCACAGGTCGCATGGGGCTGATAGGCAACGTCATCTGGTTTGTCTTTGCCGGGTTGTGGCTGGCCATCGGGCATTTATTCTCAGCACTCTTGTGCTTTGTCACCATCATTGGCATTCCCTTTGGGCTGCAACATTTGAAGCTGGCAGGAATTGCACTGATGCCCATTGGCAAGACCATTGTGGACAAGCGCTGAAAGGGCCATGGATGGCAGTAGCTGCTTGCACAACGCGTTGGTTGTGCTGCCATTGCCATGGCGTTTAACTACGCATGACTATTCTTCTGAGCAACAGGCCCCAGTTCTTGTGACAATACGCCACTGGCCAAAATTCAGCGCTAGGTAAATAACAAAGGACTAACAAACATGGCAACTGCAAAAAAGGCGGCTCCAAAGGCTGCAGCGACACCAAAAAAACCAGTAGCTCCGGCGAAAGTTTCAACACCCGTGGCAAAAGCACCTGCCAAAAAGGCACCGGTCTCCAAGACGGTTCAGGCAATTGGCAGAATTACCGCAAACATTGCCAAACTCACTGAGCGCAAGGACAAGCTTGGTGCAGAAATCAAGACGCTGCGCGATCAGCGCGCCGCACTGAAAACTGTGCCGGTGCCAACCCCTGCGACGCCAGCAGCCAAGGCTGCACCGACCAAGGCTGCACCTGCCAAGGCTGCACCTGCCAAGGCTGCAAAGCCGGCGGCTAAAAAGACTGCCAAAAAGAAATAAGTACTGCGGGGCTCGGACTCCATCAAACGTGATAGCGCGAAAGAGTTCGGCCCTGGTATCACTTCATCTTCATTCAAAGAATTTCATTTCATGTCGCTGAACAAAGAGATGCTTGGCGCGATTCAAAAGGCGGGAGCCACATCCTCCCCCAGATTCAGGGGCAGGACACGGGTATGGTCAGATCAGGTGTAATCAAAAGATGTCGTTGTTGATCATTGATGCAATGAACCTCGTCAGGCGCGTTCATGAGGCCAATCTTCTGCCCGACGGTGAAGAAAAGCTTGCCAATACCATCCATTCAAGTCTTGCCTCCTTCAGGCGTGCACTTAAAACCCACAATCCAACGCATGCGGTTGCAGTTTTTGATCATGGTGGTCGCACCTGGAAACACGATCTTTATCCAGACTACCAGGCCAACCGAAAACCCATGCCAACACTTTTGCGAGACGGCTTGGTCACCATCAAGCTGGAATTGCAAAACCTGGGTCTGCACTGGATTGCCATTGAGGGTATCGAGGCTGATGATGCGATTGCCACCTTGACCGGGAAGTGGTGTCAGACGCGCACGGATCCGGTCATCATTTTGTCGACTGACAAGGACTTTTTACAACTGCTCAGTGCACAGGTCGGCATCTATGACCACTTCAAGGGCATTTGGCGAGATGAAGCCTACGTGCAGGAGAAATTTGGTGTCAAGCCATCACAGATGGGAGATCTTCTGGCCCTCATGGGGGATGCTGCTGATGGCATCCCGGGGGTGAACAAGATTGGTTGCAAGACGGCCGCTGGACTGCTTCGCATCGACGGCCATCTTGAGCGGGTGATTTCCAATTCAGACAAAGTAGCGGGGCAAGTGGGTATCCAGCTGCGCAAGGGCATTGAGATGGCACGGCTTTCCAGAAAACTGGTGTCATTCAAGACCGATGAGCCGCTCGGACTGACCTGGAAGATGTTGGCTCAGGGGTGCTGAATCAGCTTTGTTGTCATCCCCCAGAATAAATGGCCCCGAAGGGCCATTTTGTTTTTCGAAAATAGATAGCTCAGATCGGAAGGCCAAGGGACGCAGCACCCGCTTCATCAAGGGCAGTGTATTTTCCGGCGGTGAAAGTAAATGAATGCGTGAATGCTGTTCCGCCAGATGTGCCGTGGATCACCGTGCTGTAGCTCTTGCCAGGTGCATAAGGCTTATCCAGCCAGACAAAACCACTCCAATCATTGCGCCAGTAGATGAAATTCGCGGAGTCCGTTGACTTGGTGCGAATGTCATACACCTTCAGCACTTGCCCGGTATCTACCTGAGTCACAACAGCAGAATTGATCACAAGTGTTTTGTTGGGTTCACCCACCACATAGATTGGGGAACTCGTTGGGTTTGCGCCCAATACACGACCATCAGAGGTCAGGCTGCCACCGTAAGGCAGAACCTCAGCAAAGGTTGCCGGATAGGCGTCAACAATCCCGGTGCACGGGTACGTCTGCACTCCTGAAGAGGATGCCTGACCAGCACCATTCATTCCCATGCCATATTCGTAGTAGATGCCATAAAGATCGGTTTGCAAATTCTCGGAAACAATGTTGCCCAGAAAGGTCACATTCTGGATAGCGGTCGTAGAGTTGTAGCCAAGCCCAATTCCCAGATCAGTTGCAGGACCAAACATGGCTGGCAAAGAATGGTAAGGGGCACTCATCAAACCACGAAACGAATCCCGAATCACATCATCAGACAGCGGGGCAGCGGCACCAACAATGCCAACATTGGTTTGAACCGTAGGAAGATCACCGTTTTCCAGCACTTCATGTCCATTGAACTTGTATCCAACGGCAGTAGCACGGTCACTGCCAGTCACACCCGTGAACCCCGGTTGACCGACAGATTCGTTGTGAGGGTCACCTAGCAATTTTTGACCAATCATGTAGTTGCCATGATTTTGAGCAGCTTGATCAAGCAAAAGGTTTTGACGAACCAATCCAAAGCCGCATGTCTGGCGAGTATTGTTGATGTAATTGAACACATCGGTTCGTGCTTGGGCACCGATGCCCGAATAAACAGGGGTCGGAGCTGCGGCTTGCAGCGCAACGTAGGTTGTGACTTCAAGGCCGGACGGAGCTGGTGTGTTGGAAGCGCTGCCGCCCCCACCACCACCGCAAGCTGAAACCAACGCAGTCACAGCGCAAGCGACAAGGCTCAAACGCAGGTTGGCGGCAGAAAAAATGAGACCGAGAGGAAATGCTTTCAGAGACATGAGACGTGGAACCTTTCAAAAAATATGGATACGAAACCGTTTCCACTGAAATGAAGGTACCAAAAACACTCGAGTATTCAAGGGGGTGAAAATGAAATATTCCAGCTATCTATGCCCTCGACTGCGCAACGCAAAGATAGGCGCAAGCTGGAATGTGCGGCCGTCAATTTGGATTACGAACGCCGCAATCCATTTCTATTTTGTGAGTACGAAAGGAGGTTTGCTAACCACCTCCATCGGACCGGACGCGCAGGCTGCGTGCATGTCGCACTTCTGTCTCTATAGATGGTTGTCCGACACTTCGTCAGACGTGATCCATTGTCAGTTCCGCGGTTTTAACGTCATAAGATCTTTCCCAAGGGTGAGATCAAACTTGGATAAAAATGATTGCCCGAGCAATGCCTGTCCTTGACCAGACTGGGTACTCAGGCCGATCGCGACAGGAACCACCGCACTCATGTTGGAACCAATTGACACGGGCACATCAGAAACAATGCGTCCAGGGCGGGGGCCATTTGCCGTCTGAAATGTTGTGTTGGTGCCGCCGACAAGCAATGCCTTCTGAGCGAAGTCATCGGTCACAACGACAAAACTGGCCCCAGTGTCGACCAAAAAGTCGACATGCATACCGTTCACGCTGCCAGCCACATAGAAGTGGCCATCCATGGCACGCGGGATCACCCATTCACCATTCGCAGTCACTTTGGCAGGCTTGAGCCGGGTGTAGTAGTTCATGCCAACATAGAGCACACCCATGACCGCAAACCAGAAGGCCCGCATGCCCCAAAACCCGTTCTTCAATGCCGAAGGTCGTGGCGCTTCTAAATGCCTCTTTGAGTAATTGGCAAATTTGTTTTTGGTGGCATCGAGCTGGCGTTGGTTTTCGCGCTCACGTTGCGCGTCTTTG
>CAIOAQ010000340.1 GCA_903856025.1 uncultured beta proteobacterium | reverse complement strand
CTACAAAGGCCAGTGACAAAACCCAAGCCCTTCTCGGACTGCTCGCTTGCCCGCCCACGAATCCCACGGCAACAGGAACTGCAGCCAGTACACAAGGTGAAGCCGATGTGAGAATCCCGCCCACCATTGCAGTCAACAGGCCTTCAATGCCGTTCACAGGGATGTCCTGGGTGAAATGTCCACCGAGGCCGAGATGCCGAGGCGAACCAGAATCTCTTCACCGGTGATCTTGCCCATGTGCCGACTGGTCTCGTTGCCCTTGGAATCGTAAAAGACCTGTGTGGGCATCAAGCGTATCTGGTAACGGCTGATGTACTCGCGCTCTTTGAGAATGTCCACGTCCGCCACTGTGATGCGCTGGTCTTGCGCCAGCGCATGCAAAATGGGCTTCATTTCGCGGCAACTGACACAGTTGTTGGCACCGAATTCGATGACGGTAGGTTTGCCAGTACGCAGCACCGTCTGAACAGCATCCACAATTGCGCTCTTGTCTGGATTGGCCGTTGCGGTGGCTACATTGGTCGGTAACTCTGACACAGCGAACCGATTGGCTACAAGACCGAATATCAATACAGCGATGGCCGCCAGTGCCATGTAAATCAATGCAGGACGCTGCCACCAAAGCAAAGGCTTTTCACTCGAAAGCAGGATGGGTTTGTTGGACTCTTGGCCCATAACTTAGCAACAACTGATTTTGCTGACGGCCCCATCAACTGTGTTGCAGCAACAAGACGAAGCTGAATTACCGATGCCAGCAAGAAGCTGCCCCTTTACCGGAAAGCCCTTTCTGACCCATTTGGCAATTCCGCCACCCATGTTGCTTACGTTGGTGTAACCCTGGTACTGTAAGAAATAGGTTGCCTTGAGGCTGCGCTCCCCAGACAGGCAGACCATTACAACGTCACGATTCTTAGGTACTTCGCTCCAACGTTCTTCAAGCTGCGACATCGGAATGTTGACTATCGCCGGGACATCAAACGAACAGCTGCCGATCTCGTCCGGTTCCCTAACATCGACGAGTAGTGCGCCAGTTTCTATCAAGCGGCGGGTGGACGTTGGGCAAACTTCTTTGGCTTCGTCAAGCATGGTGTCTTATCCTTTGGATGCGAATGGGTTGCTTGTTGGTTCAATGGACTTTGGCAGATCAAGGGGGTGAAACACCCAATAACTTGCCGGTCAGCTTGCGCGCTACGGGTGCCAGGAAGAAAATCACTGGCACACCCACCACGTAGGCGATGCCAAATGCCTTCATCCAGGTCAGGACAAAGTGCTCTCCCCAGCCAACATTCACTAGTGTGATGACAAAGGTCATGATGGAAATCATCATGGCACCCATCAGGCAAGAAAACACCAGGTGGAACTTCTTTTGCAGGTTCATAGGCTTCCCCTCACGTTGCTCAAGCCGCTGCCAGCCATTGCTCAATCTTGTCTTTGCTGGGCACACCACCCGCATGCACTACCTTGCCGTTGATCACCACACCAGGTGTGCTCATCACACCGTAGCCCATGATGGCGCGCAGCTCTTCCACTTTCTCCAGTTGGATGGAAATACCCTTTGCTTTGGCGGCTTGTTCAATGAGCGCAACTGTGCTTTTGCAATTGGCACATCCTGTGCCCAGTACCTTGATATCCATGGTGGTTCCTTTAAGTTAAAAATTGTTGGGTTGCGTTGCTAGAGCACCGCGTTGAAAACGTATCCCACCAGCAAGATACCGCTGGCAACAACCGCGACAAAGGTGGCAATCAGTCGCACTTTCAGCACTTTTCGCAGGATGATTATTTCGGGGAGTGACAAGGCAATGACACTCATCATGAATGCCAGCACGGTGCCCAGTGCAGCTCCTTTTGCCAGCAGTGCCTGCACAATCGGGATGACACCTGCGGCATTGGAATACAGCGGTACTCCGATGAGCACAGCCAGCGGCACCGACCACCACGCTTCTTTACCCATGAAACTGGCCATGTAGTCTTCGGGTACATAGCTGTGAATGCCTGCGCCAACAGCGATGCCGACCAATATGTACGGCCAGACTTTGCCGACGATCTCGCGTACCGCTGAGAATCCAGCCAGAATTCTGTCTCCTAAGGTCGCTCCAGCGTCATCAAACTGGGCCGACATCTTGGGCATATCGCGTACCCAGTCCTCCAGATACGCCTCCATCTTCAGGCGGCCAATGATCCAGCCTGACACGATGGCCACACTCAGACCCAAGCCCATATACAGCAGCGCCACCTTCCAGCCGAACATGCCAAACAGCAGAGTGAGCGCTACTTCATTCACCATCGGAGCTGAAATCAGGAATGAGAACGTTACTCCCAATGGCACACCGGCTTGTACAAAGCCTATGAACAAGGGAACTGCCGAGCAGGAGCAAAACGGCGTGACGATGCCCAGGCTTGCCGCCATCACGTTGGCCATGCCCTCGGTTTTACCGGCCAATAAGGCACGTGTCCGCTCTGGGGTGAAATAGCTATTGACCATACCCATGACGAACACCACGCCAGTCAGGAGCATCAAGACCTTGGGTGTGTCGTAGAAAAAGAACTGCAGCGCGCCACCCAGGTGGCTATCCCGATCTACCGGCAGGCTCGCCACCAGTGCTTCGGCCGCAGGATTGAGGGTTTGGTACAGGCCCCACCAGATGACGGTAGCCAGAATTAGGAAAAAGATGGGTTGGCGCAACGGCCAGGTTTTTTGTGGGGCAATCAAGGTATTCATGCCTGTGAAGACGGGCAAACCGCCCAAAAGACGCACGGAATCTGAAATTCTTTTCAAATTAGGCGAGAAAAGTGCTTCTATCCTTTGTTGAATATGTGCGAGTAGCTATGAACTATATAGCGTTCTAGGCAGGCAAGCGTGGCACAAAGTCCTGTACACGCCCTGTACCATCGATTTGCACCTGGCATGCCACGGTCATTTGCTGCCTAATGCGGACCCGAGCCCGCTGCAGGCGTGATTTGGCGGCACTGAGCGAGATACCTTTGGCTTTGGCGTAATCCGCTTGTCCCATGCCTTGTAGATCGCAAAGCGTGATGGCTTCACGGTCATCTGGAGAAAGTTCCGAAAGGACTCTTGGAAGACAGGCCGTCAATGTGTCCACTGTGTCTTCTTCTTCGACAGGGCTAGCAAGGTCGTCTGGAAGTGCCCCGGTGTCGCGCTGCACGCGTAGGCGATCTGCCAGTGCATTGCGTGCCACTTCAAAGAGCCAGGCTCTGGCGTTTTGAACGGAGCAAAACTGCTCGCCCTGCCTGAGTGCTTTCAAGAAGATATCTTGCAAAAGATCATCCGCATCGGTCGGGTTTCCCAGGCGATGCCGCGCCCAGCCGCGAAGTTCCGGTTCGTGCAGATTCCAGGCCTGAGTTAGACAGCTCATGAAGTTGATGATTGAGCGAAAGGTTCAAACCGCAACAGCTTCAACCCAGTAGAGGTAGGGGAATATCTTCGATCCCGGCAGATGAGGTGACTGTACATCAGTCTCTAACTCAGCTTTCTTAAGGAGGCGTCCTCTGGGCGATCTTGCACGTGCCGCCCATGTAATGTGGCATGACATCAACATCGCGCCGCTTCCGGAAACTGCACCAAACAAGTTCCCAATTGCACCTCCACAGGCGGGATAGATAATTAAGAAATATCGCCGGTTAGATGCACTTGCTTTGCAAAGCGTGGCGCAGCACGAGAGGATGGTGGTGTCTGAAGCCGAATGACCTTGGACAATACAACACATACAGAGAAGTAGTAGTCTCTCAAAACATGAACTGGTTCAATATTTTAGAAGGCTCGCACCGATCCGCAAGTGGTTTGGAATGGTTTGTCTGGCGTAAGTTACCGATCATTGCGTTGGTTGGAACCCTGCTTCCGGCAATGGTATGGGCGGTGCTCAATTTGGTGTTGATCTCTCAGACCGGCGCGGAGCAGTCAGGTTTGTTATTGACAGTCGGTTACGTGGCAATTGGAGCGGTGATTTTCCACTGGATGATGGTGCTAACGCTGGCGATAGGCTGTGCAATTGTGATCGTAATGAAGGGGCCGGGGTATGTTGCCGATGCTTACCCTTTGTCACACAGCGACCAGCCCCTTGGCAACCGCTCTGAAGCACCGGATACTACCGTCGATGTGAAATTGACTAGGCATACCCAAAATCGTTGATTAACAAATTCTCAGAGAATTCTTATTGCATGTATGCCCGCATAGCCAACAGTCGGTGAATCAACTATCCAGGTAGCAATCAGGTCAGCAGGAGTTTGACCTCAAGCATCGCACATGTAACGTTTTGATCGAGCCAATACCGATTAGCAACTTTGACATCTTGTCAACGTTTATGGTCACTGAAAGTTTCTGGTTCTTCCTAGTCACCAAACTGCAACTAGCCAGAACATACGTAGATGTTGACAGACAAACCAGACGGGGCACCAGTCTACCGTTTCCTCTCACATGAGTTGCCCCATACAATCGATTCTGGGTTTCGTCAAAGGCTCGGTCATCCACCGGTGATTTCACGCAGGGAGTAGTTTGCCATGAACTTTTTTGATTTGAAACGTCTAGTCGCAATCCTGGGCCTGATACCGATGGCAGTATTGGCACTGGATGGAGAAGTGATCATGATAAAAGGGGCCGCGAATCCAGCAGCCATGCCATGCATCACCTGCCATGGTGCGGATGGCAAAGGGACACCTTCAGCGGGTTTCCCTCGACTGGCAGGGCATCCCGCTGAGTACCTGGCCAAACAATTACGCGACTTCAAAGCGGGTACACGTCAAAATCTAATCATGCAGCCGATTGCGACAGCACTGACGGATGAAGAAATTAACGACGTAGCGAAAGCGTATGCAGCTCGGCCGAAAGTCAACGTTACACCCTCGAAGATGCGACCGGTTGAAGGCACTGGTGCCTGGCTCGCCTTGCGCGGTTCCTGGAGTCGAAATATTCCGGAATGCACACTCTGCCATGGTCCAGATGGCGTAGGTATAAGTGGCGTATTTCCGCCGCTTGCTGGGCAGTCCGCCATGTATTTGGAAGCCCAATTGCGTGCCTGGAAGGGGACTCCTGCCAGCACCGCCAAAACAGGCAAGGTGAAAGCTGTGGCACCTACGCGGCGTAATGATCCCAATGGCCTGATGCAGCATATTGCGCGCGACCTGACAGATGCTGAGATCAAACTTGTTGCAGAATATTTTGAGGGTCTCGGTGAGTCAGCTGAGCCCTTCAACGAGTCCCAGCATCGTTTGCGCTAGTTTTCGAAGAAGTGATCATTTACCGGGGTTTTTCACATGAACTTTGCACATCGTTTTATGGCGGGATTCTTGATGTTGGCATTGACTACATTTGCCGTTGCCGCTGACAAACAACGGCTGAACGATCAAACACAAATACCTCAGGGAATTGCCAAAAAAAAGGGGTTTGAATATTTCGAACCACCAACTGATTCTGATTTGCCTGCCAATGCCTTTGGTGACATGGTTCGACGAGGCGAAGCCTTGTTCATCAACACCAAGGCTTTAGCCCCTGAATTTGTTGGCAACGAAATGAATTGCATCAATTGCCACATTGATCGCGGTCGTAAGGCGAACTCTGCGCCTCTATGGAGTGCCTACCCCATGTATCCCGCTTATCGCAAGAAGAACAATAAGGTCAATACTTTTGCCGAGCGCATTCAAGGTTGTTTTCAGTTCAGCATGAATGGCACACCACCGGCAGCAGATAGCGAAATAATGACCGCCCTTACGACGTACTCTTACTGGCTTTCGACCGGTGCGCCTACCGGCAAGCCATTGCCTGGTCGCGGGTTTGATGAGCCTGACCCGCCTCATGGAGGTTACGATTTTGCGCGGGGTAAGCTGCTGTACGACGCGCAGTGTGCCCTGTGCCATGGCAATGATGGCGAAGGGAAAAAGGTGGGTGCCGCTTCTATTTTTCCGCCATTATGGGGGAAAAATTCTTTTAACTGGGGTGCGGGAATGCATCGCATTAACACGGCCGCTGGTTTTATTCAACACAACATGCCGTTGGGTAGGGGAGAGACGCTGACGGACCAACAAGCGTGGGACGTAGCGGCCTACATTGACATGCATGAACGTCCTCAAGACCCGCGTTTAGTCAATGGCGACATTGAGTTGAC
Organism: uncultured beta proteobacterium; assembly: GCA_903856025.1. Taxonomy (GTDB): domain Bacteria; phylum Pseudomonadota; class Gammaproteobacteria; order Burkholderiales; family Burkholderiaceae_C; genus Rhodoferax. The sequence continues at coordinate 7,070 of CAIOAQ010000340.1, read as the reverse complement.
CAGGAAGCAATATCACGAGGGTGACGGCATCAATCTTTATGGGGTGAGGATTGACGGTGTTCTGATTGGGAAAGGGGTTAAATAACTGAATTTCCTTCGGATATAGTGTTTCCAAAACCAAAAAATAAAGTTTCGACTAAATTGACGTTGACTGGCTGCAGCCGCGACAAGATTCAACTCTCACCCACAGGAAAACGCCGCCTTGATACGAGGCACGTTATGTGCGGACAATGCACTTGCGAAATGGCCTCCTCCTAAGCAATTGGATTTCTATGGCCGATAGACTGCAAAGTAACAATTTTTTTGGACAAACCAGATTTCGACCAATGATTACAAACAGCCATAGACTATTTGATTCGCAATGGCTGCGTCATGCACACAGGCAGCCACACGAATGGGCTTCATCCGTCACCTGAACTAAGTGGCCCACGCACTCTGATGCATCAACCCAACGATCGGCCTTCACCGGTCTCTTCGACAGTGCGGCCCTCTCGAATGTGATAAATTTTCTTGAACGTCGGGATGATTTTTTCGTCGTGCGTGACCACAATGACGGCTGCCTGATATTGGATTGCCATGCGGTTGAGAATGCGCATGACAGCCAAGGCCCTTTCGCTGTCGAGCGGAGCCGTAGGTTCGTCGGCCAGAATCACTGGCGGCCTGTTGGCCAACGCCCTGGCAATCGACACCCGTTGCTGCTCTCCCCCCGAAAGTTGGGAAGGCTCAGCCATTGCGCGATGCGCCACATCCAGTTCACTGAGCAGATCAAGAGCCCGTGCCCGTGCCTGCGCATTGGGCATACCTGCGAGCATGGGGAGCAAAGCCACGTTATCGGTCACATCGAGAAACGGGATCAGATACGGAGCCTGGAAAACAAAGCCGATATTGTCTCGGCGCAAAGAACGTAGGTCCTTGGTTTGCCAGGCGTTGTCGTAGAGCGTATTCCCGCCCAACACCATTCGACCAGAAGTTGGTTCGATGATGGCGCCCAGGCATTTGAGCAAGGTGCTCTTGCCAGAGCCCGACGGTCCTACTAGTCCCACAACTTCGCCAGGGCCGACCACCATGTCCACGCATTTGAGCGCCTCGATTGCGGTGTCGCCATAACCATAAACCTTGCGCAGGCCTTGGACGACAATGCCTCCCTGCATGATTGGCGGCTGGACGGTGGATTGCATGTTCATCCTCCAATCGCTTCTGCAGGATCGACTTTGATGGCGATGCGAATCGCCAGGGTGCTCGCCAGTGCGCATATCAACATCACCACTGCAAGTCCGCGCAAGGCATCGCTTTGTAACAGGAGCACGTATTTGGGAAACACCGGTGCCCAAAGAGTTGCCGCAAGCTTTCCAACGAAGAAGCCTATCAAACCCAAGCCCATGGCCTGTTGCAAGATCATGAAGGCGATGGTTATGTTGCTGGTGCCAATGAGCTTCAAGACCGCAATCTCTCGAATTTTGCCCATGGTCATGGTGTAGATGATGAAGGCCACGATGGCCGCGCTAACTATGGCAAGAATGACGAGGAACATTCCAATCTGCTTGGCTGATGTGGCAATGAGCTTGGTGACTAGGATGTCCTCCATGCCCGCGCGGTCATACGCCGCCAAGTGCTTCCATCGCCGTATAGGCTGTGCAACCTGCTCCGGTGAATATCCTTCGCGCACCTGTACCAGCACTGCATTTACGCTGTGGCTGCTGGTTTGGCTGGCAATGGCCGCTGCCAATAGCCCTGGCACACCTGGACGGTTGAAGGCGGGATTGGCAGCGGTGCGTGCGCGGTCGGTGACGATGGCATCGTTGTCTTTCAGAAACTGTGCCTCCTGGGCATCCTTCAAGGGAATGAACACCATGGGGTCGCCGCCCGAGGACACCATGCGCTGGGTCAGACCCACCACATCGTAATCATGGCGACGAATACGGATGCGGTCTCCAAGGGCAAATCCGGTCTTCACGTCCGCAACCGCTTCATAGTGGCTACGTGTCAGAGGTCGCCCCGCCACCAACTGCGCAGGGCTACCGGGTTTTCCTGGCTCTATGCCAACCACCATGGTGCGCGCCTCGTCGGAACATCTCTGGACCTGCATGTTGAGATAGGTCACATTGGCTGCCAGCGCGACGCCGGGCATGCCTTCGATGCCGTGAACTGCATCGTCTTTGAGGCTGGACGACTCCGCGTAAGGGCCTTGGGTGTCCTTTTGCACCACCCATAGATCGGCGCCGGTGTTGATCAGCAAGGCCTCAGCATCATCCACCATGCCGCGATACACCCCGGCCATGGACAAGGTAACACCAATGAGCAATCCCAAACCCATACCCGTCAAGACAAACTTGGGCCAAGCGTGCAAGATGTCGCGGCCTGCCAGGCTGATCACTGGGCCGCTCCGGATGCACCAACTGGCGCGACGATGGCGTCCACAATTTGCAGGCGAGCACCTGCAGACAACGGTTTTTGGCTGTAGACCGCAACTTCGTCCCCAGCTTTGAGGCCATCAATGATCTGGGTTTTTCCATCCAGGCTTGCGACGCCTAGCTTTACCGGCACGAAGACAGGTTTGCCCAACTCCATACGCCAGACCCCGGTGGCGCCGACTTGGCGCTGAATGCTCGCAGTTGGAACAATCAGGGATTGGGGAATTGATGGCAGTTCGATGGTAGCTTCGACCATTTCTCCCACCGAGACTCCTACTGGCGCTTTGTCGAAGGCCAACTGGGCCATACGTTCTTCGGTCACGCTGTCGCCGAGCAACTCCACGCGGGCGACAGTGCCAGTCATGGAAGTTTGCGGCTGAGAACGCAAGACCATGAGAGCCTTCAAGCCCTGCGCGAGTCCACCTGAACGGCCCTGGTCCACGCGTAACGTCACCCACAGGCTGGTGGGATCAATGAGGCGCAACACCGATTGACCCGCCACCACAGTGGAGCCAGGCTCCGCATCGCGTGCAGACACCACGCCATCGGACGGCGCAATCATCCGGACATTGGCCCGTTGCTGGATCAAGGCCGCACGGTCCGCTTTGGCGCGGTTCAAATCTTGCGCTGCGCCCGTCGCATTGGCTTGGGCCGAGTCAAGCGCGGCGTCGGCCGATGCCTTGGTTTGGGTGATGCTTTCCAACGCGACTGAGCTGATGAAATTTTTGTCCGCAAGGTCCTGGTTGCGGCGCATGTTGGAAGCTGCCAATTCACGTCTCGCAACAGCGTCCGCTTGCTGTGCCAGCGCTGCTGCCTGGGCGCTTCGGGCCCGCTCAATCGACGCGTCAAGTGACGCCAATCGCTGGTCAATATCAACCGGGTCCATCTCCGCAAGAAGCTGGCCGGCTTTGACTAAGTCACCCACGTCCACCTTCACGCTCAGTACCCGCCCGGCCACGGTCGGCCCAATCATCCAATTGCGCCGGGCCTCCACGGTGCCTATGCCATAGAGCTGGGGCGCAAAACTACCCTCCCTGACCTGGGCCGTCGTCACTTTGATGGGGGCAAGAGGGCCAGATCTCATCATCACGAAGAAAAACAAGACAATGAGCAGCGCGGCCAAGCCTGTCAACAGAACGCGGCTTTTGATCGGGGATGAAAGTTTCACGGATATTCCAGTCGAATAGTTGTGGATGCAGAGGACTCCCGCCTCAGCGGAACTTGATCCGCGTCTGGTGGTGGTGCGGAATCTCGGGCGTCAATGGGCAGCCGATATGATTACTTTGGCATCGTCAAGGGTCCACGCGCCCTTCATGTTGGACGCCGCGGGAAAGCTTTTAAATTCGACGGTTGTGCCGTCCTTGCGTGCAAACGCAAATTTACCGTCCACCAGAATCAAAATGGGTACATGGCCTGTCACTCCCACCGCTGCGGCGCGTTTTTCGCCAGCAGATGTTTCCATATCGATTTCCACCACGCGAACGTGCGTGCCCTGGCTGACCAGCCAATCGCGTAGGGACTTTAATGCGGATTGCACGGGTGGGTGGGTGAAGGCAATGATTTCAACGACAGGTTGCGCAGCCCACGCGGCACCCAAAGTAAGAAGCAAAGCGGCGACGGAAGAGCCTTGAATCGTGGTTCGGCGATTGATATGCATTTCGGTGGTCTCCTGAAAGGAAATATGAGGTTATGGCCTGCGCTCAGCTCACTTGCAATGGTTGTGCAGCTTCCACATCTCCTCGTGCCCCATCGCCTTGGCGAAGTCGGGAATCTTGCAACGCTCTGCCTCGGCGGGGTCGATGGGTGTTGCTGGCTGGGCCACCACAGACTGCTCAAGCTCGGCAGCCCGTTTGGGGGCCGTACTACTGTAAACCCACTGGGCGATGCCTGCAACGGCCATGCCAAATGCAATGACTATGGCAGTTGGCAGCAACGAAGCAGAATGAGTTTGGTTCGTGGGCATTTCGCAGGCACCACCTGGGCAGAGTTGTGCTTTTCCTTTGTTGAAAAAGTTGTAAACCTTGCAACCGATACAGATGCCAAATGCCGTCTCGAAAAACAGCAGAGTCAGGCATATAGAGCAAACGATCAGATTAATCGGACCGATGACATTGTTAAGAACCACCAGGTAAAGCATGGTGGACGCCAGAACGAGTCCAATACCCCAAGCAAATCGCTTCTGCGGTGCGCCGCTCCACTCGGGCTGCTGCTTGCGCACCATCCACTGCCCAAGGATCATGACCGGAGCCAAACTGGGATTGACGAAGGTGCGAATGCTGAACTCGATCAAAAAGCTGACCACAAACACACGCGTGGGCTGGAAGTTGCCAGTGAGCCATGCGTTCATGAAGCAAATCAGCGCGAGAAAAAACAATATGCCTGCTGCTGCCCGGATCGCCCGTTCATTGAGGACGGGGATATGGTATTCGGGGCGTACTTCACCGAATTGAAAAATGGAGTCGGACATTGGCATCTCACATGAATAGTCGGGTGGAGTATTGCCCATGAATGATAAATATCATATGATTTCAATCATACAGACGGAACTTTACGCATGTTTGCAGATGTCCTTCAAGAGCTTCACTTACTACTACCTAAGCATCTGATCCCCTCATGTGAGGAGCTTGACGTTGCCAAGGGAACTTGGCTGTTCAAGGCTGGGCAAAATCCCGCCCGCATGTTCTTTGTGGTCAGCGGAGAAGTCATCTTGGAGCGACCCGGACTACAAGGTGCAACTGTGATTTTGCAGCGAACACGTCGGGGTTTCGTGAGCGAAGCGAGTCTCAAATCCTCGAAGTACCACTGCCACGGACAGGTTGTGGCCAATTCGAAAATCATCCAGATACCCATTCTGGAAGTCCGCAACGCGATAGACGGCGATACAGCTTTTGCGGGACGTTGGATTGTTATGCTGAACACGGAGGTCAAGCGCTTGCGACTACAGTGCGAGCGGCTTTCTCTCAGCAAGGTGCAAGACCGCTTCATTCATTTGCTGGAAACCGAGGGCGTTGACGGTCACTACCCAATCGGAACAGGCATCAAGTCGTTGGCGGCTGAGTTGGGCGTTACCCACGAGGCGCTGTACCGCTGCATCTATGCGATGGAAAAACAAGGGAAACTTCGGCGTGTCAATGGTGTTTTGCTTTTGGCCGCGGGCCAGGTTTAGATTGAAGACACTAACCCGGCCCTGCAAAGCATTACTTACACAGCAACCTTAATCCATTGGTCGCCACCAGCAAACTTGCGCCCACGTCTGCAAACACGGCCGTCCACATGCCGGAAAGTACCGCAAAGTTGCCGTCGTCACCTGCATCATGAAGCGATTTGAATTTCATCTCGCCATATCGGTATCTAAACTATTATCGGGGTACGGTCAATCAAGTCGTTGTTGAATGTAGAAAAGGTGCTTCGGTGCAGTTTCCTGCATCTTTCCTGATCCCATTTGTTGCCGTCAATGGGATACACGGAGACTTCGTGCTCACGTGCGACGACAATTTCAAGGGCTCGCAACTCCAAAGATTGACAACTGGTTGAATTGATCTGCTGAGACTGTTCACAGCGACATGTTGACCATCTATGCAGATGACCACCGATTGATTCGGATGTTTCATAAGCCAGTTGGGGAAAGCGCATGATCGTGACCCTGCTATTTGACTGGAAAGATAAGTTATTCTTCGGGGCATGACCCGATCAGACCTTGTTCAACTTCTTGCAGCCCGGTTCAGTCAGTTGACGCAGCGCGATGCTGATTCCGCCGTGACGACCATTCTGGATGCGATGAATAACGCAATGGTGCGCGGACACCGCATCGAGATAAGAGGATTCGGCTGTTTTTCGGTCATGCACCGTGCGCCACGGCTTGGCCGCAACCCGCGCAGTGGCGACCCCGTGGATATTCCGCAGAAACGTGTACCCCATTTCAAACCAGGTAAGGCACTACGAACGGCGGTAGATCAACGGTCTGATGAGGCGGTGGCGCAGCAGGTGCCCTGAAAGAGAATTCAAGGGAACAATTTTGTTCATGTGCAACATGCTGGCCTCAAACGCACCGAATCAGGATCGTCTGAAAGCACTAAAGTACCTTGTTCATTTTGTCGAAGATGTTCACCAGCCGTTTCATGCCGGGTACGGTAACGACAGAGGCGGCAACAAGTTTCAGTTGCAAGCGTTCTCGCGGGGAACACCGGGTCAAATGATCGGCAGTCCCTGCGAGGCCAGTTCGATGCGTATTAATCAACGGAAAGTAGATTAGACTGGGTGGATTGTTAATCTTGGAGGCTAATCAATGCCTAACTATGAAGTCGAATGTAGTGACGGTTCTGATCCAAACTGTTGGGGGGTGTTTGATTATCCTGTTCCGATTGTGGGACTTACTGCAGCTCAATTGGATGACATTTTCGACGGCAAGGAGGTATTGCTTAATCAAAAACAGATTGCGGCAAATTCACTGGTGCTCACGGAAAATGAGATCGAAGATCTCAAATCTGACGGTGTAATTTCGCGTCAATACCATGTTTTTCGACCCGTATGCGGTCCATGCGGTTCAGATCAAACCCATGACGAAGATGGGAACAACATTACATCCATATGAGACATAATAAACCTAAGATTTAAGAGTTGTCTTGGTTGAATAGATTGCCAGTGGTTTACATAAAGTTG
>CAIOAQ010000339.1 GCA_903856025.1 uncultured beta proteobacterium | reverse complement strand
CGGTGTATCACCGCGTTCTCTGGAGACGACCTGAGGTAGAAAAGCAAGAAAGAACATCACGACCTTCGGGTTGATGGCATTGGCAAAAAGACCCTTACCGAACAATTGCAGCGCAGATGATGGCGACCCGCCAACTTGTTGCGTATTGAGGCTGCCTTTACTTTGCAGGGCGTGCCAGCCCAAATAAATCAGGTAGGCCCCGCCCACGAGTTTGAGCCCCATGAATGCCAAAGGTGAAGCAGCAATCAGCGCGCCGATGCCCAGGGCGGCAAGAAAGGTGTGACTCAGGCATCCAATGCCGCATCCCAAGCCAAAAGCCATACCCAGCTTGCGACCTTTTGAGGCCCCAGTAGACAGCACCAACAGGTTGTCAGGTCCAGGCGACAATGTAATCAGTAGCGACGCGCTTAAAAAGCCAAAAAACTGCTCGGACGATAGAAGTGTCATTGGGTGAGATTGGAAATTTGATGGGGTAATGTATACCCTTGGTATGGGTATGAACGGATTCTGGAGCTACAACAATACCACCTCGCCGTGCTTCAGCCATAGAGTGCATTTGCCTTGGTCTATCTGCTGGCTACCCCGCCGGAAAGAGCAATGGTTGTGACAAAAATGACCTTGGCGCTCAGCCAAGTCAGGAACACCAAAAGCCACGATTTCCATTTAATCCGAGACCTGTTGAGCGTGTTTTGCGCTATCGTGAACAAGACAGCGCAGACTGAGCCCAAGGCTAACCCTGCCATCCCTTGATTGAGCTTTTGCACCCAAAGGTGGTCAAGGTTGTCCACGATGGGTTGAAACAGGTTCACTACCAAACCGAACAAGAGCCAACGAACCGTGTAGCCACGCCATCGATACCAAAGTCCTTGCGTAAGATGGGAGTAGTTCGTGATGTTTTGCATGGACGGGTCAATCCTTCACCGGTGGTTTGTTACGTGGCTGAGCTTGCCTTTCCAGCATCCATCCAGGGTATTCAGGTGGCAAGGCACTGACTTCGTCAAGAACGCTCAGCTCATCTGCGCTTAATACAAGCCTGCTTGCCCCCAAATTGTCTGCAAGTTGCTCGGGGGTCTTGGCACCCATGATGACTGTGCTGACCGGTGGTCGACTCAGTAGCCAAGCCAAGGCAACTTGCGCCACCGACACTTGATGGTGTTGTGCGATAGGCCGCATCGTATCTACGACTCGAAATGCCCTTGGCTTGTCAACCACAGGAAAATCAAAACTGGCTCGGCGTGTGCCCTCTGGACCTGTTCCGTCTGGACTGAACTTACCACTGAGCAGTCCGCCTGCGAGGGGACTCCACACCATCAGTCCCAAACCTTGGTCTTGTATCAGCGGTAAGACTTCGCGTTCAAGGTCGCGGCCAGCCACGGTGTAATAGGCTTGTACGCTCTCAAAGCGAGACCAGTGATTTTTCTCCGAGATGGCCAACGCTTTCATGATTTGCCAGGCGGCCATGTTGCACAGGCCGATGTGGCGTACTCTGCCAGAGCGCACCATGTCGTTGAGCGTGGCCATCACGTCGTCCAGCGGCGTCAAGGGGTCAAAGCCATGCAACTGGTACAAATCGATATGGTCAAGTTGTAGACGCTTCAAGCTGGCGTCGAGTTCGTTCATGAGGTGATAGCGAGACTGACCTTGGCTATTGACGGCCTTGTCGTTCATGACTCCTGTGGCCTTGGTGGCAATGACCAGCTCGTTGCGTGGCAACCCCAGGGTTTTGATGGCGTTACCGGTAAGCGTTTCTGATTGCCCCAGCGAATACACATTGGCTGTGTCAATGAAGTTGACCCCGGCATCAAAAGCTTGCTTTACCAAGCCTGTGGCAGCATCCTGACCCAGGCCCCCCAGGACTTTCCACCAGCCGTCACCACCAAATGTCATGGTGCCAAGACACAGTTCCGAAACATACAAGCCAGTTCGACCCAAAAGACGATAGTGCATCGGGAATCCTTCAAAGTTGGAACATGGGCATAAGCCTAGCACCATGCGGAATTCGAGTAGAAATGTAGGCTTGCTTTGACCACAAAACGGGAAACTCAATGTGGTTCCATCGCATCATTTTTCCGCTCTCGACGATTAAAAATGCACCCCACTGTATTGCTGTTGACTACTTCAACAATCAGGAGCAGAATTTCCCGGAGACCGAGTCTTTACCCCCGGTGAAGGAGACCTGCTTATGACCAAGGACCACACTTACGCTCACATTTGACTGACGGTTTACCGTCATGCCGCTTCCCATACATGAGGAGGCAATTGAAAAGGTTAGGGTTCGTAATTGGCCCTGACCTTTTTTGTTGTGTCAGGGGCCAAGGATTAAGCGCAACATGCGGCATGCAGTTTTGGTCTTGCGATGGCAAGTTGCACTGCATAAGGCAGACGCAAGCACAAACTTCCGAATTGGAATAAGCTTTGGTGAAGATTGCGCTCCTAGCGAGTTGCCACTATTGCATACGCATCCAATTCAGCAGGAAACTTCATGAGCCAGCAAACCGTACTGATCACAGGGGCTTCCTCCGGCATCGGCCTAGAGCTGAGTAAAAAGTTTGCTGCAAAAGGTTACGCAGTGGTACTTCTGGCTCGCAGCGGGGCACGACTGGAGCAAATTGCTGAAGAAATACGAATGACGTTCAAGGTTCAGGCGTATGCCATTGAGGCCGATTTGAGGCTAGCCAATGCCACGACTTTGATTGCAGAAGAATTAGAGCGGCGCAAACTGGTTATCGATATTCTTGTAAATAACGCAGGGTTCGGTTTGCTGGGGGCGTATGCGGTACTCGATGCGCAGCAGCAACTGGACATGATTCAGGTAAACATCATGGCCCTTGCAGGCCTCACTCGGCTGCTACTGCCTGGCATGATTCAACGCAATACCGGTGGCGTCCTCAACGTTGCCTCGACTGCCGCTTTTCAGGCTGGACCCAATATGGCGGTCTATTACGCGACCAAGGCCTTTGTACTATCGTTCACAGAAGCCTTGCATGAAGAGGTGGCGCAAACGAAATTGCATGTGTCATGCCTTTGTCCAGGTCCAACCGAGACTGGATTTGTTGCCGCAGCCAACATGGAGAACGTCAACTTATTCAAGCTTGGCGCTCAAAGCGCAGAGGAAGTGGCTGAATATGGTTACAACGCCTTTCAAAGAAATCAGGCCATTGCGGTATCCGGACTGAAAAACAAGTTTCTCGCGCTTTCGGCGAAGCTTTCTCCAAAATTCATGACAAGAAAAATTGCGATGGTGTTGAACCGCTAACGTCACCGAACCATCAGCCCCTGGAACGGGGTCGGGTCGGGCACTCATCGAGCATGTGCACGGATTTGCGGCGAAGGAGAAAGCTGCCAAGGTGTGGTGACTGACTCACGAAACAAATCAGCAAGCCATGCTTTTATACGACCGCATCGCCGAGAAGAGGTGGCTTCGTCCAGTATCGAAAAATGCTGCCTTAAGACCTTGGATTCAACCGCTCGATGCATCAAATTGGTTTTAGAAATAGGCCAATCGTCAAAAATATACCAATACAGACAATCGCAAACCGAAGCAGCGTTTCATTGACTCTGTGCAAGGCCCAGGTTCCGCACAGTCCGCCCGCGAGAGCCGCCGAGCCAAGTGCGACCGCTTCCATCCAATGGACTTGGGGAGACGTGACAAATAACGCGACTGCTGATGCATT
>CAIOAQ010000338.1 GCA_903856025.1 uncultured beta proteobacterium | reverse complement strand
TGGAATATGAAAACATGCGCTTGACGTCCTTTTGCCGGGACAGGAAAAACGCCGCTACGGTAACCGACAGCAAGCCAAAACCCATCATCAGCTGTCCCGCCATGTTGGTGCCCAAGGCACCATCTGTAAGTACTTTGCAGCGCAACACCGCATACATGGCCACATTGAGCAACAGGCCAGAGAGCACCGCCGACACGGGGGTTGGACCTTCTGCGTGCGCATCGGGCAACCAGCTGTGCACAGGCACCATGCCAATCTTGGTACCGTAACCAATTAGCAAAAAGACAAAGGCCAGTGTGATGATGTTGGGGTCGAGTTGACCCTTGATGTCATTAAGGTTGGTCCACAGCAGCGTAGCGTTTTCGGGGCCAAGCACCTTGTCTGCAGCCATGTACAGCAGAATGGTGCCAAACAAGGCTTGGGCAATGCCCACGCCGCACAATATGAAGTACTTCCAGGCCGCTTCCAGGCTGGCCGTGGTACGGTACACACTGACAAGCAACACGGTGGTCAGTGTCGCCGCCTCCATGGCCACCCACACAATGCCCAGGTTGTTGGTGGTGAAGCCCAGCAACATGGTGAAACTGAACAACTGGTACATGCTGTGGTACAGGCGCATGCGCGGTGGCGTCATCTTGCCGTGGTCCTGCTCGATGCGCATGTAGGGCCTGGAGAAAATCGCTGTAGTCAGGCTGACAAACGCGGTCAATGTCACCAAAAACACGTTAAGTGGATCGATGAAGAACTGCTTGTGCAGAACAAACTGAGGTCCTTCAGACACCACCTGTGCCGCCAACACACACGATGCAATGAAGGTGCCCAAGCTGAACACCACATTAACGTCTCGCGCAAACGGGCGGTGCCCCAACAAACCCAAGGCCGTGCCACCAACCAAAGGAATACCAAGCACAAACAACAGCGCGTGCATGCTCAGTCTTCCTTCAGCGCTTCAAGGTTGTGAATATCCAGGTTGTCAAACTTCTCACGAATTTGAAACATGAACACACCCAATATCAACACGCCCACCAACACATCCAACGCGATACCAAACTCGACAATCATTGGCATGCCGTTGGTCACTGTGGTGGCTGCAAAAATCAGCCCGTTTTCCATCGATAAAAAGCCAATCACCTGCGGCACCGCCTTGGACCGGGTGATCATCATCATGAACGACAGAAACACGCACGCCAGCGCGATGCCCAGCGAGCCCCCAGCTATGGAACTGGAAAGGCGTGAAATAGGCAACGCCAGGCTGAACGAGAAGATCACCAAACCGATACCGAACAACATGGTAGTCGGCACGTTGAACAGTGTCTCAACATCCCATCTCACGTTGAGTTTGCGAATCACCCGATGCAGCATCCATGGGATAAAAATCACCTTAAGCACCAGGGTCAAGATGCCCGAGACGTACAGATCAGACTGGTGGGTTGCATAAGCCAGCAAAAACGACGCAGCCACCAGAGCTGCCCCCTGCACCATGAACAAGTTGATCAGCGACACAATGCGTCGCTGCGAAATCATTGCAAAGGACAACAACAGGATCAAAGTTGCAAACAGATTGATCAGTTGGGGCGCAAATTTGATCATCGAACCCCCAGCAGCACATTCACCAGCAAACCGATCACGGCAATCAGGAATGCCGTACCCAAAAATTCCGGCACCCGAAAAATACGCATCTTGGCACTTAGGGTTTCAATCACAGCCATTGAAAATCCGCCGACTGCCAGCTTGAAGATCAGCACCGGCAAAGCAAGGAACAAGGCCAGAGGTGAATTCGCCTCGGACACGCCCCAGGGAAAAAACAGCGCCAACCCGACGCAGGAATAGGCAAACAGCTTCAGGCTGGCGGCCCATTCCATCAGGGCCAAATGGCGAGCCGAATATTCCAGAATCATCGACTCATGGATCATGGTCAGTTCAAGGTGGGTATCCGGGTTGTCCACCGGCACACGGGCATTCTCGGCCAAGGACACCATGGTAAACGCCACACCAGCAAGCAACATGCTGGGATAAATCTCTAGGTCGCGATTCGCCAGGGTCTCCACAATGACAGTCAACGAGGTGGACCGCGTGATCATGGACGCACAAAACAGCACCATCAACAACGCAGGTTCAGCCAAAAAACCGACCAACATTTCGCGCCGTGCACCCATGCTGCCAAAGGCCGTTCCCACATCCATGGCGGCCAGGGAAATGAACACACGCGCCAAACCGAACAGGCCTACCAACGCAATTGCATCTGCTGCAGGAGACAAGGGCAAGTCAGTAGAAATCGTCGGAATGATCGCGCTGGCCATCAACATGCAACCGAAGATCACATAGGGCGCCGTTCGGTACAAGGGCGATGCGTGCTCTGCCATCACCGAGTCCTTGTTGAACAGCTTGTGCAACATGCGATAGGACTGCAACAGGCCTGGGGCAGACTTGTTTTGGAAGCGCGCGCGCCATTGATTGATCCATCCAGTCAGCAAGGGTGCCAGCACCAGCGCCAGCGCCATTGCCAAAAGCTGTGAAATAACGCCAAGAATGCTCATCGTTTCACCACCAGCAGCACCACAATCAGGGTCACAAAACTGTACATCAAGTAGACCGCAATGCGCCCCTGCTGCAACATGCCGATGATTCTGGACACCCGTTCAACCAGCTTGGCCAGCGGCAGGTAAAGCCAGTACCACAAAGGATCTTCCACGGTTACCTTGTAACTTGGATGCTCGTCAAACACGGATGGCAACTCCCGCCGCATGCGGAAAAAGGGCTCAAAAATCTGCCTGACTGGCTGACCAAACCCTTCAGCTGTATCCTGCATACGCGGGGTTTGCCAAGGGTAGCCACAATCCCACGGCGGCACGCGGCGCATGCGGCCGTGGTAGAGCTTGCGCACCAGTAAAAAAACCAACCCAAGACTTGCCAGAACACCCAACAGAAAAATCGCCGGTGCATAGCTGGCCCGCTCCACGCTCATCGGTACCAACAACCATCCGTTGTCAGCCACCGTCTGTGCCAGACCGGCGTGCACCAACAATTGCGTCACAGGTTCCATCGTGGCAATCACCTGGTTCGGGAAAAGTCCCAACAGCAGACAACCCGCCACCAGCCAGAGCATGCCCAATCGCTCCCAGGGGCCAGCATCATGGGCCTTGGACAAGCTTTCTTCGCGTGGTTGACCCAGAAAGATCACGCCAAAATACTTGACCATGGTGTAGCCCGACAGCGCAGCGATCAAGGCGATCAGCGCAGCCATCACAGGCACCAACATGTCCAGAAAACCGTTTGGCAAACCGGTGGTGAATAAAAAGCTTTGTAACAGCAGCCATTCAGCGACAAAACCACCAAACGGCGGCAGACCAGCGCACGCCAGCACCCCCACCAGCGTGGGCCAGGCAACCCAAGGCATGTAGCGCATCAGGCCCCCGAGTTTGCCCAGACTGCGTTCCCCCGTGGCATGCATCACGGCACCGGTACTACAAAACAACAGGCTTTTGAAAAAAGCGTGCGCCATCATGTGGTACAGCGCCGCCGTCAGCGCCAATGCAGAAAGTGCCTTCATACCGTAGGCTGAAAACAGCAAGGACAAACCCAAGCCTGCGCAAATCAGACCTATGTTTTCAATGGATGAATACGCCAGCAACCGTTTCATTTCCACTTGAACGGTCGAAAAAACCACACCAAACAGTGCAGTTACCAAACCCACCGCCATCAGCAAAACGCCCCACCACCAGATCCGTGTTTGCAAGAGGTCAAAGGACACACGCAAGATGCCGTACAGCGCAATTTTCAGCATCACACCGCTCATCAACGCTGAAAACGGCGAGGGTGCTGCGGGGTGTGCCTCTGGCAGCCAGGCATGTAGCGGTAACAGGCCCGCTTTTGCGCCAAAGCCAAACACCGCCAGCACAAACGCCACCGAGCCCCAAAACGGTGTCAGCTGCTGGGTGCGCATATTGGCAAACGTGTAGTCGCCGGTGTTGGCCTGCAGCAAGCCAAAACACAGCAAGATACCCAGGGCACCTATGTGTGCGATCAACATGTACAGGTAGCCCGCATTGCGAATTTCCGGGATACGGTGGTTGGCCATGACCAGAAAGAAGGACGAAAACGCCATGGTTTCCCACACCACCATGAACACATAGGCATCGTCAGCCATCACAACCATGGCGATGCTCGCCAGAAACACGTGGTATTCCAGGCAGATCAAGCCAGGCGGTGTCCCTTCACCCTGACGGAAATAGCCAGCGGCAAAGGCAGAAACACCTGCCGAAACACCGCCAATCAGCAGTAAAAAAAAGGCGGAAAGGCTGTCCAGACGAAGGTGAAACGGGAGCTGCGGCAATCCCAAGGGCAAAACCGCCGTTTCTGGGCTCGCAAATGCGGCGCTCAGCGCAACGGCCATCAACAGCAGCGAAAAACCTGCCCCCAGCGGAAACAGCACAATGGCCACGAAGCGAAACCGCCGCAGCGCCACCACACCCAAAAATCCGATCAACAGCCAAGCAGCCACCACAACCAATACCCAGTCCAAATGGACCCAGGAGTTGATTGGGCTGAGACTGTTCATGGGTTCAAAAAATAGGGGGGTTCGTTGTGATGTTACACCCAAGCTCCCAGACCTTACGGGTGTGAGGGCCCAGAAAAGGACCGTCCCGGCAGCAGGTCTAAAATAGAGTGAAAAGGTAACACCATGAACATTTTTTATCGCCCGTCATACCAATCCGATGCCACGCTGTTCATCGACCAACTTAAAGCCGAAACCCCAGGCATGGAAGAGCGTCAACGCGAAGGATTGGCTTTGTTGTGGGACAAATCCGTGGACCGCGATGCCATCGGCGCATTCGAAGATGCACGCGTGGCCCAAAAGCCCTACGTGTACCAGAACACCACAAAATAAAAATTCAACCTGTATCCCTTATTAAATAAGGGTTTGCAGCTATTTATTATATAGCAATCAATGCGATTGATGGTTGACTCTGCCTCCAAAGTCACTGGCAGCGAGCCCGCTTTGCCGGGCATGCCCGAGGTAATCGACCAAGTCGCCGTGGCGCGACTGTATGGCGAGCCCTTGTTTGCCATGCCCCATGACCTCTACATCCCACCGGATGCCTTAGAGGTCTTTCTGGAAGCCTTTGAAGGCCCGCTGGACTTGCTGCTGTACCTGATCCGCAAGCAAAACTTCAACATTCTTGACATTCCGATGGCCGGGCTGACCCGTCAGTATCTGAGCTATGTGGAAGAAATTCGTCACCACAATCTGGAGTTGGCGGCTGAGTACCTGTTGATGGCGGCCATGCTGATTGAAATCAAATCGCGCATGTTGTTGCCGCCCAAACATGTCGCAGACGGTCATGAGGTAGATGACCCGCGCGCCGAACTGGTGCGCCGCCTGCTGGAATACGAGCAAATGAAGCTGGCCGCAGCCCGGCTCAACAACCTGCCCCAACTGGGCCGGGATTTTTTGCGGGCGCAGGTTTATATTGAACAATCGATGCAACCGCGCTTTCCTGATGTCAGTGTCAGCGAGTTGCAAGAGGCTTGGGCCAACATCCTGAAACGCGCGAAGCTGATCCAACGCCACAAAATCACACGCGAAGAGCTCTCGGTGCGCGAGCACATGAGCATGGTGCTCAAACAGTTGCAAGGGCAGCGTTTTGTCGAATTTGAACACCTCTTTCGACCTGAAAGGGGGGCTGCCGTGCTGGTGGTCACTTTCATCGCCCTGCTGGAACTTGCCAAAGAGACCCTGATCGAAATCACCCAGGCCGAAGCCTTTGCACCCATCTATGTGCGGCTGGCCTACACACCTTCCTGAATCCTTCACCGGAGTTGACATGAATTCACGCCAGACCACGCCCGATCCACTGCATTTTGATGTCCTGATTGTGGGCAGTGGCCTGGCAGGCCTGAGTGCCGCGCTGCTGCTACCCGCCACCAAGCGCATTGCCATCATCACCAAACGCGCAGTCATGGAAGGCTCCAGCGGTTGGGCGCAAGGCGGTATGGCAGCGGTATGGAACAAAAACGACAGTTTCGAGGCACACGTGCAGGACACCTTCATCGCCGGTGCCGGGCTGTGCGACCCGCAAGCCACGCGTTTCGTGGTGGAAAACGCGCCCAAAGGCATTGCCTGGCTGCAAGCCATGGGTGTGCCGTTTTCAGAGGAAGATGGTCAATTGCACCTGACGCGCGAGGGAGGCCACAGTGCCCGGCGCATCGTCCACGTCACCGATGCCACCGGTGCTGCGGTGCAACGGACCTTGATTGAAGCGGTTAAGAATGCGCCCAACGTCACCTTGTTTGAGCAACACACGCTGGTGGACCTGATCACCACCGACAAACTCGGCCTGCCTGGTCAGCGTTGCGTCGGGCTGTACGCGCTGGACAGCGACACCGATGAAGTACTCACCTTTGAAGCACCGCAAACCATTCTGGCCACGGGCGGCGCGGGCAAGGTCTATCTGTACACCACCAACCCTGATACTGCCACCGGCGACGGCATTGCTGCAGCCTGGCGCGCCGGATGCAGGGTGCAAAACATGGAGTTCATCCAGTTCCACCCCACCTGCCTGTACCACCCGCATGCCAAATCGTTTTTGATCAGCGAAGCGGTTCGTGGCGAGGGTGGTCGCCTGCTGCTGCCCGACGGCACACGCTTCATGACCCACCATGACCCCCGTCTGGAACTCGCCCCGCGTGACGTGGTCGCACGCGCCATAGACTTCGAGATGAAGAAAGGCGGCTTTGACTGCGTCTACCTGGACATCTCGCACCAGCCGCTGAGCTTCTTGATGGAGCACTTCCCCAATATCTACGCACGATGCCTGGAGCTGGGCATCGACATTTCCAAGCAACCGATTCCCGTGGTGCCGGCCGCCCACTACACCTGTGGCGGCGTGCTGTCCGACCTGCAAGGCCGCACCGACATTGCCGGCCTGCACGCCATAGGCGAAACCGCTTGCAGCGGCTTGCATGGCGCGAATCGGCTGGCCAGCAATTCGCTGGTCGAATGCCTGGTTTTTGCGCAGGCTGCCACCGACGATATTGCGCAGTCCACGACTGCGCCCACAGCTGCCCTGCCCGCCTGGGACGATAGCCGCGTCAGCGATGCCGACGAATCGGTGGTGATCTCACACAACTGGGACGAACTGCGCCGCTTCATGTGGGACTACGTGGGCATCGTACGCACCAACAAGCGCCTTGAGCGCGCCGCCCACCGCATTGCGCTGCTGCAAGGAGAAATTCACGAGTTTTATTCCCACTTCCACGTCACCCGTGACTTGTTGGAGTTGCGCAACCTGGTGCAAGTGGCGGATCTGATTGTTCGCTCTGCTCAGGCGCGTCACGAAAGCCGTGGACTGCACTTCAGTCGCGACTACCCGAAACTGCTCGACCAAGCGATCCCGACTGTTCTGAACCCCGGCAATTGATTTTCAAAGCCTGCGACCTCGGTTAGACTCGCGCCACTTTTTTGGGGATTACCCTATGAACCAGACTTCCACCCAGGGCGCGTCGCCCTACGGCACCCTGCCACCTGTCAGCAGCCCAGCCACACGCAAGCCAGTGAGCCTGCCGCGTCTGCTGGAGATGCACGCACGTGGTGAAAAAATCACCATGCTCACCGCCTACGATGCCACGTTTGCCGCTGTGGCCGATGCCGCTGGTGTCGACAGTATTCTGGTGGGTGACTCGCTGGGCATGGTGTGTCAGGGCCTGTCCAGCACCATGGGCGTGACGCTGGAGACCATGCGCTACCACGTCGAAAGCGTGGCACGTGGTTTGCGCCGCTCTCAAGCGACCACGTGGCTGATTGGCGACCTGCCCTACGGCACTTACCACGAATCCAAAGAACTGGCACTGCGCAGCGCCGCGGTGCTGATGCAGGCCGGGGCCCACATGGTCAAGTTGGAGGGCGGTGGCTGGACGACCGACACCGTGCACTTTTTAGTTGAGCGCGGCATCCCTGTATGCGCCCACTTGGGCCTGACGCCGCAAACCGTGCACGCCCTGGGTGGCTACCGGGTGCAAGGTAAGACGGTGGAGTCTGCAGCCCTCATGAAACGCCACGCCCATGAATTGCAAGATGCCGGTGCGTCACTGCTGGTGCTTGAGATGGTGCCCGCCGCACTGTCGGCTGAGCTCACCTTGGAGCTGCCGCATTGCGCCACCATCGGGATTGGCGCAGGTAGCGGCACCGCTGGTCAGGTGCTGGTGCTGCACGACATGCTGGGGCTGAACCTGGGAAAGATGCCAAAGTTTGTACGCAACTTCATGGCCGATCTTCCTGGCGTCCAAGGCCAACACGGCATCAAGGAAGCCATGCAAGCCTATGTACAAGCAGTCAAGAGCGGCACTTTCCCAGACAATGCCCTTCATGCTTGGTGACACTATTTAATATAACAATTTGGCTTCTACCCCTTATAAACAATGGGTGATACGCTATGAAAATTATAAAAACCATCGCCGAATTGCGAAGCCATTTGGCCGTCTTCAAACGCCCTGCTTTCGTGCCCACCATGGGCAATCTGCATGCGGGCCATCTGGCGCTGGTGCGTCAGGCCAAGCCCCTGGGGGATGTGCTGGCGGTCAGCATCTTTGTGAACCGTCTTCAGTTTCTGCCACATGAAGACTTTGACACCTACCCGCGCACTTGGGAAGCCGATTGCCAGGCGCTAGAAGCTGCAGGATGCGATGTGGTGTTTGCTCCCAGCGAGCAAGAGCTTTACCCGGAGCCCCAAGGCTTCAAGATTCACCCGCCGACGGAACTGGCGGACCTGCTGGAGGGTCACTTCAGGCCCGGTTTTTTTGTCGGTGTCTGTACCGTGGTGATGAAGCTTTTTGCCTGCGTGCAACCCGGTGTTGCGGTGTTTGGGCAAAAGGATTACCAGCAACTGATGGTGATACGGCGCATGGTGCAGCAATTTGCCCTGCCCATTGACGTACAGGGCGCGCCCACCTTGCGTGCCGCCGACGGCTTGGCCTTGTCCTCACGCAACAACTACCTGTCACCCGCTGACCGCGGTGAAGCGGTGCACCTGTCCAAATCACTTCAAGCCATGGCACAAGCCCTGCGCGACGGTGCATCGGACATCACTGCCCTAGAGCAGCAAGCCCAGCATGATTTAACCGAACGTGGCTGGCAACCCGATTACCTGACGGTGCGTCGCCGTCACGACCTGCAATCGCCGGCAAACAGCGACCTTGCCAACCTGGTACAAAACAACGGTTTGGTGGTGCTGGGTGCGGCCCGCATTGGCAACACCCGGCTGATTGACAACCTGGAAGTCTGACAGCGACTTATTTGAAATCGACAAAAATCCCCGGCAAATGAAGCACCCCCGGCTGCTTGGCCAAGGCATCGCGCAAACACTCCAGCGCCTTTAATTTGCACATGGCCTGAACCGTGGGCTCCGAACTCATGACGTTCCCGTTGCGTTTGACAAAGTCAGCAAATCGACTGTGAACGGCCGGCATCAGGGCACTTTCATTGGGTATTGAAATGGCGCTCATCAGGCGCTCTGACTGAGGTTTGATGACTGGGTCACCCGCCAAAACAGGCCGGTTGATGCGCAGGCTCACCCCATTGTCCAGGGGTTTCAATTCCAGGGCGTTGGCACTGGCATCCACCGTGAAGCTGAATTCGACCGAATAGGTCATGATGGCCGTGGCATCGGCCACCAAATGAAACTCTTCTTTACCCAATTCAGTGGAATAGACGTAGTCACGCACGATCTTGGCCACCGGTGGTTTGAGTTGCTCTGCCAAGGCCAACTTGGCGGCATCGAGACACTCCGCGTACTTGGTGTAGCCAGAGATTTTTTTCTTCAGCCCTTCGGCTACAACATGGGCTTTTGAAAGCTGGTCTGCCACGGCTTGGGTTTCCCCAAAATGGCTCACCTTCAGCATCACATACACGATGCCAGCACTCAGCAAACAGCCGGAAATTGCAAAAATGACGACGGGATCCATCCTGAAAACCTTTCAACTCAGAAAATCAAACCTATTCACGCACTTCAGTGCGCCTTGTCCCAATTCGGGCCTAGCCCGACCTCCGCCAGCAGCGGCACCCTGAGGTGGGCCACACCCGCCATCAATTTTGGTACTTCGTGTCGCACCCAATCGACTTCCGCCTGTGGCACCTCAAACACCAGTTCATCGTGCACCTGCATGATCATTTTGGTGTTCAGATGCTGGGCATCAATCACCTCTTGTACCTTCACCATGCTCAGCTTGATCAAATCCGCCGCCGTGCCCTGCATGGGCGCATTGATGGCGGCGCGCTCGGCACCGCTGCGGCGTGGACCGTTGGGCGAATTGATCTCAGGCAGATACAGCCTGCGGCCAAACACGGTTTCAACATACCCTTGAGATTTTGCCAAGGCCCGGGTGTGCTCCATGTACTGTTTCACACCAGGATAACGGTCGAAGTACCGTTCGATGTAGTTTTTGGCTGCCGTATTGTCAATGCCCAGCGCCTTGGCCAAACCATAGGCACTCATGCCATAGATCAAACCAAAATTGATCACCTTGGCATAGCGGCGCTGCTCGCTGGTGACTTGCGCGGTGCCAACGGCAAAAATCTCGGCCGCAGTGGCACGGTGCACATCCATGCCATCGTGAAATGCCAACAACAAGGCCGCATCGCCGCTGATGTGCGCCATGATGCGCAACTCGATCTGACTGTAATCCGCACTGGCGATCACACTGCCCTGCGGCGCCACAAACGCCTCGCGCACCCGCCGACCTTCAGGCGTGCGCACCGGAATGTTTTGCAGATTGGGGTCGTTGCTGCTCAAGCGTCCCGTGACTGCCACAGCCTGTGCGTAGTGGGTGTGCACCCGTCCGGTGCGGGGATTGGCCAACTGTGCCAACTTGTCGGTATAGGTGCCCTTGAGTTTGGACAGGCCACGGTGCTCCAGGATTTTGGCGGGGAGCGGATAGTCTTCAGCCAGCTTTTGCAACACCTCGTCATCGGTGCTGGGCGCGCCTGTAGGGGTCTTTTTGACTACCGGCAGGCCGAGCTTGATGAAAAATATCTCACCAATCTGCTTGGGACTGCTCAGATTGAAGGGCTGACCCGCAAGCTCATGCGCCTCTGTTTCAAGTTGCAGGATGCGCTGCCCAAGTTCATGGCTTTGCGCAGCAAGAATAGGCGCATCAATCAACACACCATTGCGCTCAATGCGGTACAAGGCCTCGCTGCTCTTGATTTCCAGTTCATAGATAAAACGCAGTTTTTCGTCACGCTCAAGCATCGGCCACAAGACACGGTGGACATCGAGTGTCATGTCAGAGTCTTCACACGAATACTCGGCCGCACGGGCAATGTCGACCTGGTCAAAGCAAATCTGGTTGACCCCCTTGCCACACAGGTCTTCAAAACTGATGCCGCTGCGTCCCAAATGGCGCTCGGCCAGGCTGGCCAGTCCATGCGGCTTGTGCACCTCAAGCACGTAACTTTGCAGCATGGTGTCGTGCACGTAGCCTTGCACCTCGATGCCATGGTTGGCAAACACATGGCGGTCGTATTTGACGTGCTGCCCCAATTTCTGGTGCGTGGCATCCTCCAGCCAGGGTTTGAGTTTTGCCAGCACCTGATCCAGAGGCAGCTGCACCGGCGCATCCGGGTACACATGGGCCAGCGGAATGTACGCCGCTTCCCCAGGGACCACGCTGAAGCTGATGCCCACAATTTGGGCGCGCATTTCGTCCAGGGAGGTGGTTTCTGTGTCTACCGCCGCCAGATCAGCCGCCAAAATTTTGACCAGCCAGGCGTCAAAGGCTTCCCAGGTCAGGATCGTGTCGTAGCGGACGGTACTGATCGGCTTGGGCGGCACGGCCTCAACCAGCGCTGGCGCGTCCTCAGGGTCATCAAAAAGATCCCGTTCCTTGACCAGTGGCCGCACGGAAGTGGTGCCAGAGCCATCTGCGCTTCGCTTCGCGGATGTAGCCCCCATGGCTGATCCAGCAGGCTCAGACGCGCCCGCCGCGGCACCCAGCGCCCGCACCAGCTCTTTGAAACCATATTTTTCATAAAATTCGGCCAGAGCCCTCGTATCCATTGAGCCAGTAGCTATACCTTCCATAGCTGGCAAATCGGGCAACCATTCCCGCAGGTCGCAATCCGTTCGGATCGTGACAAGTGTGCGTGCTGTCGGCAACCAGTCCAGGGAGTTGCGCAGGCTTTCGCCCACCGCGCCTTTGATGTTGGCAGCGTTGGCCACGATCGCATCCAGTGAACCAAACTCACTGAGCCATTTGACCGCCGTTTTCGGACCCACCTTGGCCACACCAGGCACGTTGTCTACCGTGTCGCCCACCAGCGCCTGGTAGTCACGCATCAGGTTCGGCGGCACGCCAAATTCGGTGGTGACCCCGGCCACATCGCGCACACGACCATTCATCGTGTCAATGATGGTGACGCGTTCGTTAACCAGCTGTGCCAGGTCCTTGTCGCCGCTGCTGACGGTGACCTGCAGGCCTTGTTCAGCCGCTGTTGCTGCCAGGGTGCCAATCACGTCATCGGCTTCGACACCTGGAATGGCCAGCACTTTCCAGCCCATCAGGCGCACCACCTCATGAATCGGCTCAATCTGGCTGCGCAAGTCATCAGGCATGGGAGAGCGGTTGGCCTTGTACTGCGGGTACAAATCGTCCCTGAAGGTGGGGCCTTTGGCATCAAAGACACAGGCCGCAAATTCAGCCGGCACTTCTTTACGCAAACTTTGCAGCATGTTGATCATGCCGCGAATGGCACCCGTGGGTGAGCTGGTGGGGTCACCGGGCACCGCGCGCAAGTCTGGCATGGCGTGAAAGGCGCGGTAGAGGTAGCTGGAGCCATCAACCAACAGCAGTTTTTTGGGGGAAACGTTGTTCATGGCGGCATTTTGCCTGCCCTAACCCGCCAAGCCGCTATATCTACAATCAAAAGATGCGCTCAACCCACTTTATCTTTCCCCTCCTGCTGGTTTGCGGCCAAGCATGGTGCCAAGCTCCCGCTCCTGCGGCAGCATCAACCAACACACCGCCACCGAGCAGCCCCCGCGAAGTGGTGGACACACGTACCGAAAACATTCATGTGGAAGACGCTGCAGCGCGTATCGACGAGTTGCGCGTAGGGGGTGAGACCAAGCGCATTTCCGTTCAACCCAAGGGGGGCATGCCTGCCTACCAAGTGGCACCCAAGACAGGTGAACGTACCTGGAAAGTGCTGGGGTTTTAAACGATGGCGGTTTATACAGAAGTCTCAGCAGCTGAGGCACGCGCGCTCCTACGCGAACTCAAATTGGGCGAACTCACCAGCCTGAAGGGCTGCTCGGGTGGGATTGAGAACACCAACTACTTTGCCTCCACAGAACTGGACGGCCAAGCCCATGACTACGTGCTGACGCTGTTCGAGCGCTTGACCTTTGAACAATTGCCGTTCTACTTGAAGCTGATGAAACACCTGGCACAGCGTGGCATTGCCGTGCCCGAGCCCATGGCCAACGCCAAAGGTGCGCTGGTGTTTGATCTCAAAGGTAAACCTGCTGCAGTGGTCAACAAGCTGCGTGGCAAGAGCGAACTGGCACCTACCGCTGAGCATTGCGCCCAAGTGGGGGCCATGCTGGCGCGGATGCACCTGGCCGGACGCGACTTTGATTTGCAACAGCCCAACCTGCGTGCCCTGAACTGGTGGAACGACACCGTGCCGGTGGTGCTGCCGTACTTGACCGATAGCCAAAAGGCCTTGATGACCCAAGAACTGGCCTACCAAAACCATGTCGCGGCGCAATCGAGCTATTGCGCCCTGCCCCGTGGCCCCATCCATGCCGACCTGTTTCGTGACAACGTGATGTTTGAAACAACGGATGGTGTTCCACTGTTGACTGGATTTTTTGATTTCTATTTTGCCGGTATCGACACCTGGGTATTTGACTTGGCCGTGTGCCTGAATGATTGGTGTATTGACCTTGCAACCGGCGTACATAAAGCGCAGTTAGCTCATTGTTTAATAGCAGCTTACGTCGCCGAGCGCCCCCTGGTGGCAGCTGAATATGCACTGTTACCCGCCATGTTGCGCGCCGGGGCCCTGCGATTTTGGCTCTCGCGCCTGTGGGACTTTTACCTGCCGCGCGAAGCCAGCGTGCTGCAGGCCCATGACCCCAGCCACTTCGAACGGGTGCTGCGCCACCGGTCAACTGATGTGCTCTCGTTCGACGAACTGGTGCAACACGTATGAAGCTCAACCTGGTTCCCGCACGCACAGGTGTCCTCTGGGTCAAGCTGGGCATCCAGACTTTTGCCAAACAACCCCTGGCGCTGATCGGTTTGTTTTTCATGTTCATGGCGCTCATGTCTGTGGCCAGCATGGCCCCCATGATCGGCCTGCCCATCGCGATGACCATACTACCGGCCTGCACCCTGGGTCTGATGGCCGCCACCTTGGAGGCAACCCAGGGTAAATTTCCCATGCCATTGACGTTGCTAAGCGGTTTTCGCGCTGGCCCCGTCAAAGTGCGCGCCATGCTGGTGTTGGGTGGGTTGTACGCCCTTGGCTTCATGTGCGTCATGGGCGTGTCTTACCTGATCGATGGCGGCGGATTTGCCAACATGTACCTTGCTGGACACACGCCCAGCAAAGAGATGCTGGAGTCCAATGCATTCATGGCCGCCATGTGGACCTTTATTGGGCTGCACCTGCCGTTGTCACTGATGTTCTGGCACGCACCAGCGCTTGTTTTTTGGCAGGATTTGTCGCCTGTCAAAAGCATGTTTTTCAGCATCGTGGCTTGTCTGCGTAATTTTTGGGCGTTGGTGGTATTCGGCCTGGTTTGGATGGGCATTATGGTGGGCATGGTGCTGTGCATCACCGCGCTTTCAAGCCTGCTGGACAGCCCCGACTTGGCGGGCACCCTGCTGTTTCCCGGCCTGATGCTGGTGGCGGCCATGTTTTTTACCTCGTTGTATTTCACTTACCGTGACTTGTTCGAGGCAGAGGCACCTGCCCCTGCACAAGACCACGACTGAACCACACGCCGCTGGCGGCGACATTAGACCTGCACGGCCAGACTGACATCTGGCCAGCCCCTTTATGTATAGACCGGGTGACCTAGAGTTCTACCGCCTAGCCATGTTCAACGCATCCCTGCCGCCGTGCGTTGCGATTTTCCGTTCAAATGGTCACATAACTGTCACACGCCACAAGCGACAATTGAAGGTCTATTTCTCTTTATAAACCACTGTTCAAATGGCTGATCAAAAAACATTCTTCCCTCGGCAGGTGGTGGAAGCCGGTGGCAACCGTTGGGATTGGGCGTTGTTGCCCTTGGTGCTGGCGGTCATCGTGCTCATCGCGTATGGGGCACGACAAATGGCGACGCCTTATCAAATCGGCAATGAGTTGCCGATATCACTCGATATCGCCTACTTGCCGTACTACCTTCTGCGCACCATCCTGCGCATGTTCATGGCACTGGCAGCGTCCTTGATTTTTAGCGTGGCCTTTGCGGTATTGGCAACCAAGTACCGCGCAGCGGAAAAGTTTCTGGTGCCAATGTTGGACATCTTGCAGTCCATACCGATTCTGGGTTTTCTGTCCATTACGGTGACAGGATTCATCGCCCTTTTTCCAGGCAGCCTTTTTGGCGTTGAGTGCGCTGCAATTTTTGCAATTTTTACTTCACAAGCCTGGAACATGGCCTTTAGCCTTTACCAGTCTTTCAGAACCATTCCATCCGAGTTGGTAGAGGCATCCCGGGTATTTCAACTTTCCGGCTGGCATCGTTTCTGGCGTTTGGACATGCCCTACGCCATGCCGTCCCTGCTGTGGAACATGATGATGTCCATGTCTGGCGGTTGGTTCTTCGTGGTTGCCTCCGAAGCGATCTCCGTTTCCAACCAAAACATCAAACTACCGGGTATCGGCTCCTATATCGCGATGGCGATTGAGGTCAAAAATTTGGGAGCCATTGGGTTAGCAGTCATAGCCATGCTGATTGGAATACTTTTGTATGACCAATTGTTCTTTCGCCCACTGTTGGCATGGGCCGACAAGTTCCGCTTTGAGGAAATTGGCGGCACACAGGACCAGACCTCGTGGTTATTAACGTGGCTTCGCAGAACTGAACGGCTGCAGTCATTGGGCGAAGGTCTCGCTGGCTTGCTTAACCGTAGCTTTGGTTTATTCCGTAAGCACCATGATGGAACCTCTATCAAATCCCGAGTCGAGCTACCGTCTCAAACGCTGGTTCGTGCGTGGGATGCCATCTTGGCAGCGTTGATCATGTTTGCATCCTGGCGGCTGATGGTTTTTATCCAAACTGAAGTGGGCTGGACAGAGGTCGGTCACGTTTTCGTTTTGGGCTTCTACACCTTCGTTCGCGTCATGGTTCTCATCGCACTCGCTGCCCTGATTTGGGTGCCTGTGGGTATCTGGATCGGCATGAACCCAAAGATTGCGGCACGGGTTCAGGCGGTTGCGCAGTTTCTGGCGGCGTTCCCTGCCAATTTGATGTTTCCCATGTTTGTGGTGGGCATCGTGCATTTTCATCTCACCCCCGACATCTGGCTCTCGCCACTCATGATTTTTGGTACACAGTGGTATTTGCTGTTCAACGTGATCGCCGGCGCATCCACCATCCCGACTGAATTGCGATTTGCTGCGCGCAACATTGGCCTGAAAGGAACCTTGCGCTGGCGACGGTACCTTCTCCCCGCGGTGTTCCCTAGTTTTGTGACTGGCGCGATTACCGCGAGTGGTGGCTCATGGAATGCCAGCATTGTTTCCGAATATGTCACTTGGGGCGACACCACCGTTCAAGCCCACGGCATTGGAAGCTATATCGCGGAGATGACTGCCACCGGCGACTTCCCCCGCATTGCGCTCGGTATAGGCGTCATGTGCGTCTATGTCATGTCACTGAATCACTTCTTGTGGCGTCGGCTGTACCGCATGGCCGAAGACCGCATGCATTTCTAAGGATCAGAATGAACCCCACTATCGTTAGCCTCAAGGGTGTCGGTAAATCTTTCAGTTCGGCAGACGGCGCGCCGCGGACGGTTCTGGACAATGTCGATTTCACCCTGAGAGAGAGAGAAATCGTTGCGTTGTTGGGTCAATCTGGTTCCGGCAAATCCACCTTGTTGCGCATCATGGCCGGTTTGGTGATGGCAGACCGCGGCGACGTGTTGTACCGCGGGCAGCCGCTGTTTGGGCCAGCACGCGGAATCAGCATGGTTTTCCAGTCCTTTGCGCTATTTCCCTGGCTCACCGTGCAACAAAACGTGGAAATTGGGCTGGAGGCTCAAGGCGTTCCCGCTGCAGAGCGTGAAGAGCGTGCCGAGAAGGTGATTGATTTGATCGGTCTTTCAGGTTTTGAAGGTGCATTGCCACGAGAGCTTTCGGGTGGCATGCGCCAGCGTGTGGGCATTGCCCGTGCCTTGGTGGTGGACCCCGACGTATTGTTGATGGACGAGGCATTTTCCGCCTTGGATGTGCTCACTGGGGAACGTCTGCGCGATGATATTTTGGAGCTTTGGGAAGAGGAACAAATCTCCACCAAGGCCATTTTGGTGGTTTCGCACAATATCCAGGAAGCAATCATGATGGCGGACAGGGTGCTGATATTTGCCAGTGATCCAGGGCGAGTTCGTTATGAAATGCGTGTAGATCTTCCCCGCCCGCGCGATGCAGACAGCCAAGAGGTCAGATATTTGGTCGATGAAATTTATGCCGTCATGACCGCGGGCCGCGTGCGTACGGGGAGAACCACGGAAGAGTTGGAACCGATGCGACTGGATGCGCGTCTTCCCGATGCGGATATTGGTCTTATGGAAGGCCTGCTCGAACGCCTCATGGAAGACCCCTTCTTGGGTCATGCCGACTTGCCGCAATTGGGTGATGAAACCGAACTGACTGACGAAGAGTTGCTGCCCGCAGCGGAGGCGCTTGAATTGCTGGAATTTGCAATGCTTGCACGGGGCGACGTGTCGGTTACCGATCTTGGCAAACGCTATGTTGCAGCTGAAAATGACGAACGCCAGACGATGTTCGCCAAACAATTGTTAAAACGGGTGCCGCTGGCCGCACACATTCAACATAGCCTGAGCCAAGAGCCTGCAAGAGAGCTTAAAGAGGAACATTTCCTGGACATGTTGCGTGAAACCCTTGACAAGGAAGAAGCCGAACGCGTCCTTAACGTTGCCATCGGCTGGGGACGCCACGGCGAGGTATACAGCTACAACTACAACACCGGCATGATTCAATTGCCAGAACCGGATGAAGTCCACGAACACTGACGTTCGGTCTGGCTGTCGTAGATATTGTTGCAAATTTAACTAATACAGCCTTATAGCGACTGAACGAACCGCAAACAACCTTCATCAACTAACGTGCAAGTGTCTCCTGCACATTCACTGGCTCTGACATATTCCGCATTTGTTGATCGAGATCTTCCGCAGAAATTGGGGCAGATGCAGGCACAGGTGAAGCGTCGAGTTGATGAACCATCCAGGGGTTAAGAAACACAACCAAAGTGACTGCGCCTTGCACCACAAGATAGGGCAACAGTGCCAAAAGGGTGTACCAGATGGAGGTATTAACCAACCCAGATCGGGATCTGGCCATCATCACCGCGTAGCCCATTGGCGGTATCAAAAAACTCAATTGCAACACCAATAGGAAAAGCACTGCAGTTTGCTGAGCATCACCCAACAAAACCACCAGTGGTGGTGCAACGATGGGAATGATCACAAAAATCATTTCAAAAGCATCCAACACCAACGCGCACAACGCAACCAGCAGCAATACCACCGCAGCGGTGGCCACAGGGGACAAATCCGAACCCAGCACCATGCTGGAAATCCAACGATCGGTGCCCCACAGTCTAAAAACCAGACTAAAGGTCGTCGCCCCAACCAGCAGGGCCAATAGTGCACCGCTCAAATTCATGGTATCGCCCAACACCGCATACCACTGAGCGCGGCTCAGCGCCCGGGTGATCAACGTGGCAAGCACCAGCACAACGCCGGCCGTGGCAGCAGCTTCCACAGCAAACATCCATCCCATGAAAACACTGCCCAGCAGCAGCAGGATGGCGCAGATGATGGTGGCCGAAAGCAGCCAATGGCGTAGCGTCAGCGGTTTTTTGGCAGAATCTTCCGGTAGTCCACGCCCCTGCCACCAAGCGATCAACAGCCACAGCACAAGCACGATGGCGGCCGGAAGCAAGGTGGCATGAAATACGTCCTGCGTGTTGATGACGCGTTGCCCTCCCAACAGGTAGCCCGGCAGATTGCTGGCTTCAGTGTGCGCGCCCATCATGGCAGTGCCCAACAGAATCAGCACCAAAGAAGGTGGCACCACCACGCCAATGGTGCTGGAGACGCTGATGAGCGCAGTTGCCGACGCGCTGTCCATTCGACCCAGACGCGGCGCAACCAGACGCGCCATCATGGCCGAGCTTGAAGCGACCGACCCGTTCATCGGTGATACAAGGACTCCCACGCCCAGCGCTGCCAGCGATGTCCCGGAATTCGTCCAGCGAAACAGATGAGCCAGCGAGGAAAACAGCGTGTCCGCAACGCTGAGGCGTTGCAACAGGATGCCGACGAACACATACAGCGGTAGTGCCTGCAGCAAATCATGCTCCAGCAGTCCCAAAATTCGTCCACTGATGGCGCTGAGCACCTGTGCATCGAACAGGCCAGTCAACCAACCGCCGATCGAGAAAAGGCTGGCAGTTCCAATAAGCAAAGCCCAAACAGGTAGTCCTGTAGTGAAGATCAGTATTGACAATACCACCAACATCCAGATACCTGCTACTGGGAAGGCATTCATCATGACGGCTCAATATCACCGCTGCCGAAAACTGGCAAAAACACGGCTCACAGCTTCAAGTAGCACCAGTGCCGCCAGTAACACCAGGGCAATGCGTAAAACGAAATACCCAGGCGTGAGCCCTTCGCTAAAGGATTCCAGATGCGCCACCGAGACGAACATTTGCGGCACAGCCGTGTATATCAAAAAGAGTGCCCAAGGTGCCAGACACAAAAGCAGAGACCAGCTGCGCCACCTCAACTTGCCTTCAACCGCATGGTCTTCTTGTTTGGCAATGGCAAGGTGGCTATTCGACACGGATGCTGCTGTGATTGCCACAGAAGCATAGACTGCAAATAGGATTTGTCCGAGGTCATTGACGGTGGTCGAATAAGCGTGTATCCAATCCCGTAGTGGCCATTGAATAAACAACATCAAGCTCAACGGAATAACCAGAACACGCACACTTGCAGTCACCGATTGCATCAAATTTGAAACGGGCAGAAAAGTCGATCGCATATTTTCGAGTATCGCATTCTTATTTTGGCGATAAACATTGCATCAACTTGCTGGGTTGCATCGGCACGCAACCGCTACGCCCCACCACGGTGCGTAGGCAGGCACAGGATCAGCACCCGGCTAAGCCAGCAATTTTACCTCTGTCTTACCGTACTTCAGCGTCTTTTCGTCTGGTATGAATATGCCCGTGCTTTCATTTCGCCCTTGCAAAATAAAGCGTGTGCCGGGTTGCCCAATGGTGGCCGCTGCAGACTTGCTGCGCTCGCCAATTTCCCCGGTTTTAAGGCGATTAACCACCACCCCCAGTTGGGTGTCGCTAAAGTCCTTGAGCATCCATGCATCACCGTCACTGTCGCCCAATACCAAGGCTGGTCCGTATCCTTTCTTGGCCACCAACTCATTTTGTATACCCACAGTTTTGCCTGGACCCCAGTTGAAATGCCAGTCTTTACGGTAACTATTGGTGTACTTGCCGTCCTGCATGTCCAGGCGCAGACCTATGACATTTTCTGGGGGAATGTTGTAGCCATACTTGGTGTTTCCAGCAAATACGCGCACCACATCATCAATCGACGCGGTAGAAACGTAAACATCAAAACCGTCAGCACGCAAGGTGTTCATCAAGTTCACCATCTCGCTATGGATCCGTAATCCAAAAAAGTGGCTTGCAATGACCTGACCAGCTTTTCCGGTCAGTTTGTCGGAACTGGGCATTTTGACTTTGCGCAACGCGTCACCAAGATTGAAATCATTGGACGCTTCTGCCAAAGTTTGCAACTCAGCAACTGACATGTTTTTGTAGAAGTAGAGTATCCATTTGTAGCCAACTTCTATAGGGTGGCTGTCACAGATCGCGTCATACATGAAGTACATCTTGGCGCGGAAGTCTTTGAATTGTTCAGTACCCTGAATCTGCTCCAGTGTCATCGAACCAGCGAAGTCTTTGAAGTTGGCATAAATCCACCGATAGTCTGCTTCCACGTCAGCGGCGATGTCCTCAAACAAGACCGGCTTGCCTTCCGTGTTCTTGTAGCCCGCTTCTACCTTGAATGGTCCGTTGGGTACGCCAGTTCGCAGGACTTCAGCGAATTCTTGCGGGTTGAGCTTGTACGCTAACCGGTCAATCTGATACACCAACAGCGCTTCCTCGCAGTCGTTCATGATGCAGGTGTTATCCCAGTCAAAGACGGCGTAAGGTCTTTTGTTCGGGTTGTAACTTTTGCTTGTCTTGCCGTGTGTCTGCAGCAAATGGTTCAATTCGCCCGCATTGAAGCCGGACCAACGTGCCGGGTCAATTGATTGAAACGGCGTTGATCCCGCCTTGCCTGAATTGGCTGCAGACGAAAGAACCGGTACGGCGAGCATGCCAGTGCCCAAGGCTTTGATCAAAGAACGACGATGCATGAGAAATATCCTTTTCAGATGATTGGTCACGCAATCTTGGACGCGCGGTGTGACAAGGTTGTGACAGCCGCGTGAACTGTGGTTTGTCATCAAACTGACATGGATTTGCCACATCATCTGTCGTTTGCCAAATTGAAATACACATGAACACTTTTCGTGCCTGCTGGAAATTGACACGCGTAGCGTTCCACCTAGTCAGCGGTCTGGCGACCATCACGCTTATTTTTCCGAAATTGAACCAAGCACAAAAAAATATAAGAATTCAGGCTTGGGCCCTCGTACTTCTTGACAAGATAGCTATTAATTTAGTAGTGATCGGTGAGCAACCCAAACCAGGTCCGGTGTTGTTGGCGGCCAATCATGTGTCATGGCTGGACATTTACGTCGTACTGGCCACATCTCCCTGCCGCTTCGTAGCCAAATCCGAGGTGCGCCAGTGGCCCGTGGTGGGCAGACTGGCCGTTGCCGCCGGTACGTTGTTCATCACTCGCCAATCGCCCCGGGATGCCGTGCGGGTGGTGCACCAAATGACGGAGCATCTTCAAACCGGTGACAAGCTGGCTGTTTTCCCCGAAGGCACCACCAGCAACGGTCTGCAGGTGCTTCCCTTTCATTCAAACCTGTTTCAGGCTGCCATTTCAGCCCAAGTTTCCGTACAACCTGTGGCCCTGCAGTACTCAGACCTGACCACGGGGCAACCGAGCATGGCCCCGATTTATATTGACCAAGACTCCCTGATGGCCTCCATTTGGCGCACGCTCAAAGCCCCACCGCTTCGTGCAACGCTCAACTTTGGCTCGCTGCAGCATCCACAGGGGCGTGACCGCCGAAGGATGGCTGCAGATGTGCGTGCGGCAGTCAGCGATTTGCGGTTAGCGCCGTGATCGATTTGGGTTAAGCACCTAAAAAATGCTTGCGATAACGAAGCGGAAGGTCGTTGATGCACATCATCATCGGCAGATCAGCGCTGTTGAAATCCGGGTCCCAAGCAGGTGCACCTAACACCTTGGCACCCAAGCGCAAGTAACCTTGATAAGTGCCGGCGGCTCCACTGGCAGACTGCCATCGAGCTGATCCACCGGCAATGGCAGACGTGGGCGCACATGGTAATCAATCGGCGCGAGATGGGTGGCTTTGAGTTGCTGCCAAATGCTGGCTGCCACATCGCCGCTGATCACACCGTTGTGCAACATCGGGATGCTGGCGCAGCCGATCATGGTGTCCAACTGGTTGCGTACCATGAACTCTGCGAGTGCACCCCACAACGCCATGATCACCCCGCCGTGGCGGTGCTCCGGATGCACGCAACTGCGGCCCAGTTCCACCATGCGGTCGCGCAGGCCACGCAGGCGTGTCAAATCGAACTCGGTGTCGCTGTAGGTGCTGCCTACGCGTTTGGCCTGCGCGGGGGTGAGCACCCGGTAGGTGCCAATCACCTCCTGACTTGCTTGATCGCGGACCAAAAGATGTTCGCAGTAATTGTCAAACAAGTCCATGTCGTGCCCTGGAATCGGGCTCGTCAGACGCGCACCCATTTCCTCGGCAAATATCTGGTACCTCAGGCGCTGCGCCGCACGGACTTCATCTGTGTGCCTTGCCCAAGCCACGGTGATACCACCTCGCGCAGCGCCAGAAATCGGCGAACCCAGCGGTGTTGTTTCGGATCGGTGAAGTGACCCCCTGGGCTGGGAGACAGGGGAAAAAGCAAATGTTGGGTTTGGCAGTTCTTTCATGTCGTTCTCCTTGGTTAAACGACGCAATGATCTGCACCTCTAGTGACACCTTGATGGCGGTTTCATGGCAATTTTGTGACATCAACGGTAACTACTATTTAAAATCTCGGCCAAGCTGACACCGTTTTGTCATGCGGTTTGCTTACACTTAACCGTATGCAAAACGGTACTTTTTTAGCAGCCATTGACTTGGGCTCCAACAGCTGCAGGCTGGAAATAGGTCGTTACGACCATGGTCAAATCTTTCGCGTGGATTACCTCAAGGAAACCGTACGCTTAGGCAATGGCTTCGATGACGACCGCAATCTATCGCTGGAAGCGATGACGCGCGGTTGGGATTGCTTGGCACGCTTTGCCGAGCGTTTATCTGGTTTTGCCCCCGAGCAGGTGCGTGCCGTGGCCACACAAACCCTGCGCGAAGCCAAAAATCGCGATGAATTCATTGAACACGGTCAAAGAATCCTTGGTTTTCCCATTGAAGTGATCGCGGGCACCGAAGAGGCACGGCTGATCTACCAAGGCGTCGTGCATGGGTTGCCGCAAAGCGATGAACACCGCTTGGTCATTGACGTTGGGGGGCGATCCACCGAACTGGTGCTGGGTGTGGGCACGCAGACCTTGCAAACCGCATCGTTTCGGGTGGGCAGCGTGGCTTGGTCAATGAAATACTTTCCAAAGGGTGAATTCACAGAACAAGCCTTCTACCGCGCCGAAATTGCCGCACAAGCCGTCTTGGAGGAGGCACTTCAAACTTACCCGCGCAGCCAGTGGGATGCCGCGTACGGCGCATCCGGTACCGTCGGAGCGGTGGCCGACGTGCTAACCATGGCTGGATGGCCCGCGAATCAAATCAGTCGGGATGGCTTGAACTGGCTGGTCAAATGTTTGATTCGCGCTGGTAACGCCAATAAAATTCAACTCGAAGGCCTGAAAGACGACCGCCGGGCCGTGATCGGTGGTGGTGTCAGCGTACTGCGCGGTCTGATGGAGTTGCTGCACATTGACACTCTGCAGGTGGCGCAAGGTGCCTTGCGCCATGGTGTGCTGCTTGAAATGGTAGATCGTCATGACCATGACACGGACGCGAGGGACACTTCTGTACAACGTTTGTCACAAAAATTTGCGGTGGATATTGCGCAAGGCGAACGTGTGAGCCAAGTGGCGTGTAACCTGATGGCGCAACTCATGCATGAAGCATCCGTACGCACCATGGAACTCACGCGCAAGCTGCGATGGGCGGCCACGCTCCACGAAATAGGTATGGCTATTTCCAACAGCGATTACCATAAACATGGTGCCTACATCCTGGAAAACGCCGATACAGTGGGCTTCAGCTTGCCTGAATTACATCGCTTAGGGCTGCTGGTGCTGGGCCATCGTGGTAAATTAAAAAAGCTGGATGACGACTTTGAGGAGCCAGAATTTGTCATACAGCTATTGGCTTTACGATTGGCTGTTATTTTGTGCCACGCCCGCCGAGTCCCCGATGATCATGGGTTGAAATTGAGCTGCAATATCCAACGTCAACGCTTCACCTTGGCCATCAGTGAAGCTTGGGTGACCAACTATCCGCAGTCCACACATCTTTTGCGCCAGGAGTGTGTTTCTTGGCAAAAAACCTCCTGGACGTTTGAGTTGATCATCGCCTAGTAACGACCAGCCATTTCAGCCTTCGTCAGTGAAAGACCAGCTCGTACAAGCCCGCACCGGTGCGTTTGGCTTCATGCTTTGCCTGTGCTGCCAAGTTGGCGACGTCCGCCGCCCGCGAATATTGACCGCCAAAGACAGCTACCGCCCCAACTGACACCGTTGTGAACGAGAAAAAACGCGCCACACCGTGGCGGTCTTCTGCATGTATCCCGCCTGCTTGTCTGGCAGCTTCATCAAAAAGTTCGACGGCACGCGCATTGAATTGGCTCACAATTCGATCACAGCGTGTTCGCCAATCTGCGCTTTGAAACAACAAAATAAAGTCATCGCCACCGACATGTCCTAAAAAGTCGCGCTGCGCATCGCAGTGTTGCTTGGCTATGTTGGCCATCAGGCGAATCATTTCATCACCACGCCAATATCCGTAACAATCGTTGTAGGGCTTGAAGTTGTTCAAGTCTGCGTAGCAAGCCACAAAATTGCTCTGTTTCTTCAGGAGCCGATCAATGTGTTGACTGATCGGAATGTTGCCAGGCAAAAAGGTTAACGGATTGGCATGCCTGGCGGCCTCAATGCGCGTCTCGGTGACTGAGCGTACCAATTGATCCCCCGTACCCAACCCCACGTAACGGCCATTGTCGGTCACGATAAAACCATCCGTCAGATAGCGCTGATCTTCAGAGGTCAGAATACCGACCAACTCATCAATTTGATGACATTTTTCGATCAGTCGCGGTTCAGTATTGGCATTGATGAGACAGCTCTTTCGCCCAGAGATGTCGCGGTAATAGAGCTTGGCATATTCATTGATGAATTTCAGGCGATTAAGGATCGCCACTGGCCTACCTTCGTCCAACACCGCAAGCGCATGCAGATCGGGGTGCGCCAGGAAAATGGTTGCCACCTCGTCGTTCGTTGTTTGTGGCGTCACCGCAGGCGCATTCAAGATGCTCATTTGACTCAAATAGCCTTCGGGCGTTGCTTTGCTCAATTGAGGGAACACGGAAATTCCTCGTTCTTCAAGAACTGCCGTTGCCTGAGGAGCGACCGTCGCCAACGGGCTCGTATCGGGACGACCAAAAAAATAGCCCTGCCCAAAAGTGATTCCCATGTCCCTTAAGACACGCAAATCTTCCGGGCGTTCAATACCTTCTGCCACAAGTTGCGTGTCAAAAATTTCGGCCAGTTGAATCAACGCTCGCACTGTCTTCAATTTGTCGGCCTGCTCGCTGATGTTTGAGATGAAATACTTGTCAATCTTCACGATCTCTGGGCGAAGTTGAGACCACAACCGCAGGCTTGAACGCCCGTCCCCAAAGTCGTCCAACGCCAGCGAAATTCCAGCTGACCGAAGTTGGTGCACCACGGCTCCTAATTGATCCATGTCGGTTACGCGCACATGCTCAGTAATTTCAAACACGATCATGCGTGGCGAAACGCCAGAAAGTCTGATCATGCTGAGCATGCCATGGACTCCTGCCGACAAAACAAACTCAATCAATACCGACGCGCTGACATTCAAAAACAGTCGACCCGCAGCCTTGCGTTGTCCCCAACCTTGCAACTGCACCTGCATACAGGCCAATTCAAATTCGTATTCAAGGTGTTCTGCTGCTGCTGCTGCCAGCAGTGCATCTGGGGTATGCAATGCATCGCCCAGCGGCCCGCGAATGAGTGCCTCATGTGCGTAAACGTTCGCCTCACCAAGATGAACGATGGGCTGAAACACCGGGTGCAATTGATTCTTTTGCAGCACCGCCCCCAGAGGACCTTGACCACCGGTCAAAGTCAGTATCGTGGCACTTGGTTTATCAAGCTCAACAATGTTGGCGCGATAGCGTGATTGTGGGATGGAATAGAGCATGACCGAATCCAAAAATTGTTTGGATTTCATTGTTATCCACTACGGTGTCAGTACGGTGACAAATGGACGAGAGACTTCGATTCGGCTTGTATCGGTGTCCATTCCGATGCCATTGGGCCAATGCTGTAACTCCAGACGGCCATCGTGATGTTCTACCAACGCGGTGCAACTCTCTACCCAATCACCATCGTTGCAATAAAGTACACCGTGAATGTCACGCATTTCGGCCCGGTGAATGTGTCCGCACACCACACCATGGTGGCCTCGGCGTTTCGCTTCATGGGCCACGGCTTCTTCAAAGTCATTGACATACATGACTGCTTTCTTCACACGGTGTTTGAGATAGGCAGAAAGGGACCAATACGGCAAGCCCAAACGGGCACGCCAATGGTTCAAATGACTATTGAGTCGCAATGTCAGCTCATACATGTTGTCACCCAGGTAAGCCAGCCACTTGGCGCACTGAATCACTGCATCAAAGCGGTCGCCATGGGTGACCCATAAACTTTTTCCATCAGCGGTAACGTGAACAGCATCATCGACCACTTCGATGCCACCAAATTGATGACCGAAAAACGCCCTGACAAATTCATCATGGTTACCAGGTACATAAATGATGCGGCATCCTTTTCGTGCACGTCGCAACAACTTTTGTACCACTTGGTTATGCAACTCCGGCCAAAACCATCGACGACGTAATTGCCACCCATCCACGATGTCCCCAACCAAGTAAAGATAATCACTGGGGTTAGCTTTGATGAACTCAAGCAACGCTTTGGCCTGACAGCCGGGTGTACCTAAGTGCAGATCGGAGATGAATATGGCACGCAAGCGCTCACGACGTGTCCCTTCAGGCTCATCGGTGTCATGAGCCAGCAAGTTGTTGAGCCTGGGAACCATGGCATCGAATTCAGCGCGCATCTGTTTTCTCCAGTCAGTGATGCGCTATCCTGACCTTTCCGAGTGACAACCATATGGCACTTACATTGCATTTCAATGACAAATTTTCCTATTAGGAAGCCGACAACCATTTTTGAACTTGCTGAATCACCCAACCGCCGTCATCCAGCGGCAGGTCGTGACCTGCGGTGGCGTGAACTTGCAAAGCACACTGCCAATGCCGTGCCATAGATTTGGAGCATTCAACCGACACCAAATTGTCATGTTCACTCGCCATCAATAAAGTGGGAACACAAAGTGCTGCAGGCGGGGCAATGAACTGAGCTGCAGCCCACAATTGCCGAAACGCGTTGAACTTTGACACCGGCTTGGACATTCGAACTGCCAACCATCTCGGTAAAACAGAAATTTCCTTGCGTTGACTCGTCATGGACAGTATGGCACTCTCCCACTGATCAGGTCCCGCATCAAAAAATATCAGCTTCAACAACGTGGCGTAGTTAGCGGGCTTGAGGCGTTGATAAAAAGGGCTGAATGGTCGCATGCTGGTGTTGATCAGGACCTGAGCTTCAACCTCTTTCGGATAAGCCTGCTCCCACGCCACTGCAACCATGCCACCCAACGACAAAGCCAGCAAATGGTAGGGCGGATCGATGCACCGGCTAGCCAGTTGAGCGCGGCATTGCTCCACCATCTCGTTGACCTGACATGGGCTTACCAGATGGTTCAACTGGCCGTTGCCCGCGAAGTCCAAAGTCACGACCTGTCGCGCCAACAATGCATGCTGAAATTGCCCAACAAAATCCCCCCAATGTCGGCTTTCACGTGTTAGCCCTCGCAAAAATATCCAGGTTGTCATGAGTCACTAATACCAATCTTGTAAGGCTTGAGCATGGTGTTGCGCACGAACATCTGGCGTGGGAAGCCAAAGTTGATGTCCGCAGGCAGCACGTGACAAAAAATCCAGAAACAAAAGATGCTGACGCAGTACACGCTGCTGCCTATGCTCCAACAGGGGATTGAAGATGCCATGCCGCGAAAAAAGTTGTCGTGGATTTTTTTTCACCCACAGCCACGACCCCATTTCCAGCGTCAATGGCAAAAACAGCCGCTGTGATTCTTCGCAAGACTGCAGGTAAAGGTAGTCCCATAAGTCGCCATGTGCGAGGTATTGCAGGCTTTGAGGCTCGATGAGATATCGGTGATGGTTATTGGACTGAACAAAAATAGTTTTGAGTGCCTGCATCTCTGCCAGGTGTGGAATCGGAGCACGTTTATGTGCAAATGGAAACCAGATGCGGTCACGCGTTCCAAAGCCAGAGTGGCAGTCCACAGACACGCTGAAATCTCGGCTCAACAACTCAGAACGGACAACCTCGCACACCGCCTGATTCTCAATTTCCATGTCCCCGGTTTTTTGACCCCGATACCATGGCAAGCCTGAACTGATGCGTTGCCCGCCCACTAAAAAAGGCACCGGCTCTTGAGCTTCTATCGGCGCATTACGCATCAGATCGACTCCGTTGGGATTGGCACGTGTGCCCAATGCCATTCCACCAGGATTCACAATGGGCATGAAAACCAAACGAACCGATTCAAGTTGCCTGTGCAGCGTGCTATCCCACTGCAGACGCATGACAAGACTGTGCAAGTAGGCAATCACCACTTCAGCGCCAATGCGTTCAAGGCCATGAACCCCGCCAAAATAGCCCACACCAGGTACTTTGTTAGACGGATTTCCAAGTGTGATGACATGCACCGGGTAAGTGTCGCCACCTGGCAAAGTCACATCGCACACAACGCGGGACTGCAACCTTCCGGCACCTAGTTCGATGATGCGTTCCAACGCATTGAGTTCAGGCAACATAGCCGCGGAGCATACAGGCAGTCGCCTGCCGCAAACACCCGAAACCACTGAGATTGTTGTAATTTTGCAGTGACACGAAAGTGTCATTTTTGGCAGGCATGCTGCTAGACGTTTCGCATTTTTTCGACAAGGGGCACGCATGCAATTCAAGCTCAATTTTTATAGGTTCATTGCCATTCCAGCATGCATTGTTGGAGGCCTCGTGGAGATGGTTGCGCTGCAGCGATCTCGTTTGATGAACCGGCGATAACAAGTTCCACACGGCATGCCTTTCATCCCTTGACCAACGGATAACGCTGAGGGAATGGCACACCCTGCACGTTCATCAAACAGTCATATTCCGGTCGTAATCTACAGGGGTTTACCCTTAGTCATATCCACCTTGACCGGACAGTCAGAAAGTGCATTCCTTCATGTCAAAGTCAGATTCAACACCATTGATCAATGAACGAGGATCCTTTTCCAGCAAAATAAAAATAGTTTTTGCATTGGTATTGGCAGTGGCACTTTTGGGCTCAACGCTTGGATTTTGGTCACTTCTCAAGGTCTCGAAAGAAACTGAAAGAATGGTTGATGAAGTCATATCGACAGAACGTTTGACGGGTGAATTGCAACGCCATATTTTGATCAATGTGGCACGTTCCAAAGCCTTTGCCCTGAGTTCTGAACCGCAGGTCGGAGACGCACTGATACCTGAAATCAATCAGACCTCTGCCCAAATTGACACCGTGTTGCAAAACTTGAGCACCAAGCTCACCGCACCAGAGGACAGGGAAACCCTTAGTCGTATGACAGAGGCGAATCTCAAGTTCAACAAGGCCCGCCAGGAATTAACTAATGCTCGTGACAGCGGTGTCACTGCAAAGATTGAACAGGTCTATGCCAACACGTTTACACCAGCAGCACAAGAGCTACAAAAGTCCGTAAATCAGCTGGGAGATGCCCAGCGCAGCAATATTGAATCTTCGGTTGCAGCCATCAACGAATTGAGCCTGACGGCTCGCTGGGGTTTGATCTTGTTCAGCATCTGCGCGTTCTTGCTAGGTGGCATATTGTCAACATGGCTGGTCCGCAACATCACTCGTCCAATTCAGCAGGCCGTCACCACAGCCAATCTGGTAGCGTCGTTAGACTTAACAAGCATCATTGAAGGTCATGAACGCGATGAAGCCGGCCGATTGTTAGTGGCATTGAATATGATGCAGGCTTCACTTCATACACTAGTGCATCAGGTTCAAGGCGCGAGCCACAATGTCGCAGAGGGTGCAACACAAATCGCAGCGGGTAACCTTGATTTATCCAATCGTACCGAGTTGGCTGCGTCCTTTCTTCAGCAGACCGCCTCGGCCATTTATGAAATTTCCGCATCGTCGCAGGCTTCGCTCGAAGCAACGCTTCGAGGTGAATCGTTGGCGAAGTCGACTTCCCTGGAGGCGGTCACCGGCAGTGCAGTTATGTCCGAGGTGATGCAAACAATGAACGAAATCAATGAGTCATCGCAGCAAATTGTCGACATCATTGGGGTCATTGACAGCATCGCCTTTCAAACCAATATCCTGGCACTCAATGCTGCTGTCGAGGCCGCACGTGCCGGTGAGCAGGGGCGCGGATTTGCAGTGGTGGCGACCGAAGTGCGAGCACTCGCAAATCGATCAGCGCAAGCGGCACGTGAAATTAAAACGCTGATTGATAGCTCGGTGGCAAAAATCAATACAGGTACGAACAAAGTGAGACTTGCCCGTGCCACCATGGGCACCATTACCAAATCCATTGAAAACGTCACTGTTGCAATTGGAGAAATACATGCAGGTAGCAGTTCACAAAGCAGCAGTATGGCAAGCATCAACGTGGCGATCAGCCAGCTAGATCAAATGACCCAGCAGAATGCAGCAGTCGTGGAAGAATCGGCGGCGGCGGCAAAAAATCTTCAAGACCAAGCGAATGATTTGCGTGATGTCACGAGTCGATTCAAGTTGCCTGGGTTGGCCCTGGCGCTTTTATAGAACAACCAAGATAGGACCAACGCGAATTTAAGCGAAAAATCGGCCGCTCACTGCTGATTTTGAACGCAACCTCAAACACATGTTTCGTTCGGATAGCCGTAGCTAACAGAGACCTTATTGTTGTCCAGAAACTTTTGGTAGCAGATGGACCAATCGTGGCATCTACGTTGATTTATTTCAATAGTTCGTTGTGACTCCAGGTCACGCTTAACCTCGAGAACCATCTCATCTTCATTTCCAAGCCAACATTGCAGCTGATGGAAAAGCCTCTCAAGGTTGTCTGTGTGTCTTGACATGTACAAAGCCTTTCGTCTGGATGACTGGTGAAATGGTAACCATCTGAAACATTCAGACCGAGCCAAAACTATCGGATATCTGATGCATATCAAATTCGTTCAAAAAATATTCAAACGCGAGGCCGAATGTCGCAGGACCGCAAGTTGACTTGAAAAATGTAAACGATATATACTGTTTACATCTTTTACTCTTCAAAGGTTCAGTCATGGCTACAAACCCCATTCAATCACCTGCCGCAGTGGTTGCCAGTGCTGTCAAAGCACCAGTCGCCAAAAAAGCAGCACCATCACAGTCCAAACTGGCCAAACCTGCAGTCAAGAAGCCCGTAGTCAACACTAAACCAAAAATAATCGCGAAAACAGTGGCTAAACCCACTGCAACAAAAACTGCACCAGTCAAATCAATCATTGCCAAAATCGATCCCGTTAAGGTCAAAAAACCCAAGCTTGTGCGAGACAGCTTTACCATGCCCAAAGACGAATACGCCGTCATTGACAGCTTGAAAGTACGTTCTGGCAAGCTGGGCCAATCAGTGAAGAAGAGTGAATTGTTACGTGCTGGTATCAAGGTGCTGGCCAATCTGAGTGATATTCAGCTCAAAGCGGCTTTGAGCGACGTCCCTACACTGAAAAC
The DNA here is from genome assembly GCA_903856025.1 of uncultured beta proteobacterium. Taxonomy (GTDB): domain Bacteria; phylum Pseudomonadota; class Gammaproteobacteria; order Burkholderiales; family Burkholderiaceae_C; genus Rhodoferax. Next base: position 3,140 of record CAIOAQ010000338.1, on the reverse strand, counting down.
TGGTCGGCCTAAGCACACTAAATGAGATCTGGGCTAATGACTACCAACAGTGAGGTTTTCAGTTGATCGTCGCGCAAACGACTGCGCAGCCACCATACTGCACCTTTGCGTATATCGCATGCTTGTTCGCTGACACCCATCAAGCGTGCGACGATCTGCCCAAACGTCGGTTGATGCCCTATCAGCAATACCGCACCTTTGTGCGGAGGACCACTGTCAACTGACCATTTGATCAGGTTCAACACGTCATCGACTGATCCATCTGGCCTCAATTCGTCACGCAGTTTGAACTTTCGACCCAGTGACCTGGCAGTTTGCTCAGCACGCCGTGCAGGACTCGAAATAACTCGGGCACTTTGCGGCAATTGACGATCAAGCCATCCGGCCACACGTGCCGCCTGACCCTCACCCTTATGGGTCAATTGCCGCGACAAATCTTCACAACCAGGTAAGGCATCATGTGCTTGCGCGTGTCGCCAAAGAATCAAATCCATCACCAAGTCACTTTCTGGTTTATGACTTTGCCGAATGAATGGCCATCAGCTTACCTTGCGCACCCAGCACCACTTTGGGCTTCGCCGTAGGTCGGCTTTTTACTGGATGCACCTGGGTATATCGGCCGTCTGAATGCATCGTCCAGGCATCTACACTGTCTAGCAAATAGGTCTGTAGACATTCGTCCACAATTCTCTGGCGCAGAGCAACATCTTCTACCGGCCAAGCCAGTTCAACACGACGCAGCATGTTGCGACTCATCCAGTCAGCGCTAGAAAGATACAGGGCTACCTCATTGCCAGCGCAAAAATAGAACACCCGCGAATGCTCCAAAAAGCGCCCGATGATGGAACGCACGCGAATGTTGTCGGTGAACCCCACACGCTGGGCTGGCAGCATGCAGGCACCACGAATAATCAGGTCAATCTGTACCCCTGCCTGACCCGCACGTACCAGCGCTTCCATCAACTTGTCGTCGGTGAGTGAGTTCATCTTCAGAATAATGCGGCTCGCCACGCCTGCTGCGGCGACCTTTGCAGTCTTGTCCACCCAATCAATCATGCTTCGCTGCAAGGCAAACGGCGCCAAGATCAACTTGTTCAAGCGCGGAATGCGGCTTTGGTTGGCAAGCAGCCCAAACACCGCCTCGATGTCTTGCGTCACTTTGGGGTTGGCGGTGAGATAGCTCAAATCGGTATACAACCGTGCAGTTTTGGGGTTGTAGTTGCCCGTGGACAGATGTGCATAGCGATGAATGACGCGTCCTTCGCGCCTTGAGATCAGCAGCATCTTTGCATGGGTCTTCAGGCCCACCACGCCGTACACCACTTGTGCGCCGATGTACTCCAGTTTCTCTGCCCAGTTGATATTGGCCTCTTCATCAAAACGGGCTTTGAGCTCTACCACCACCGTAACCTCTTTGCCACGCTGGACCGCCTGGCGCAGCAGTTCCATCAGTGCCGAGTCCGATCCGGTACGATAAATGGTTTGCTTGATGGCCAGCACAGCGGGATCGTGTACGGCCTCTCTCAAAAATGCCAGTACGCCGTCAAAACTTTCATACGGCTGATGGATCAACACATCGCCCGTTTTAAGCCGATCAAAAATGGAAGTATGGGTGACGAGTTGCTGAGGAAAACTCGGCTCGTAGTGCGGGAACAACCATTTGGGCTGATCCACCATATCAATCAACTGGTTGAGCCGCACCAGGTTCACAGGCCCGTGCACACGGTACAAAGCTGAAGCCGGCAACTCAAACTGGCGCAGCAACATGTCAGCCAAATACTCTACACAGCCTGCCGACACCTCCAGACGCACGGCCTGACCATAGTTGCGGTGTACCAGACCTTGTCGCAGCGCAGTTCGCAGGTTTTTCACATCCTCTTCGTCTACCGACAGGTCAGAATGACGGGTCACGCGAAACTGCGAAAAATCACCCACCACACGACCAGGAAACAAGTCTTTAAGGTGGCTGCGGATCACGCTGGAGATCGACACAAACAGCGTTCGTTTTCCAGAGAGCTTGTCGGGCAGCCGAATGAGGCGCGGCAGGCTGCGCGGCACCTTGACGATGGCAATCTCGTTGTCACGGCCAAACGCGTCGTGTCCTGACAAACGCACTATGAAATTTAGCGACTTGTTGGCCACCTGCGGGAAAGGGTGAGCCGGGTCCAACCCCACCGGCAGCAGCAAGGGTCGCACCTCCCGCTCAAAAAAAGATTTCACCCACCTGTGTTGCGCCTGGGTGCGGTCACCATGCGGGACGATGCGTACGCCCTCCTTGGTAAACGCAGGCATCAACACTTCGTTGTACAGGGCATATTGCGCATCTACCAAGGTGTGCACCGCCAGACTCAGCGCCTCTTGGGCCTTCGCATCAATAGCGCTCAGGTCAGCCTTGGGCTTGGCCAGACTGGTGTAAAGGGCTGCACGCACTTCAAAAAACTCGTCCAGATTGGACGACACGATGCACAGGTAGCGCAACCGCTCCAACAGGGGAACGTCAGGCTTTTGCGCCCAATAAAGCACCCGCGCGTTGAACGCCAGCAGACTCACGTCGCGGTCTAGCCAATGGGTGTCAACAGGTTTTGACGTAGTTTTATCTGGAACAGGTGAAGAGGCAATCATGCTAACGCATTTAGTGAGTGCCTTTCAGTGTGACTGGGTTATGTGACAGTCTCGTGACAAAACACCCACGTTTAAGGCACGGGTGTGAGCTTGGCCACGGACAATGCCAACCACTTGATGCCGTGGCGCGGGAAGTTGATCTGCGCACGTGCATCGTCCCCATTGCCCTCCAGGCTGAGCACTGTGCCTTCACCAAACTTGGCGTGGAACACTTTTTGTTTAACCTGCAACCCACCGGGGGGCGTTTTTTGTGCAGGCACCGGGGCAGCAACCGTGGTGGTGTACTTTGAATAGTCAGTGCCGAATTGGCCTCTAGCCCCCGTCTGATATGCGCGAGCAGCTCCTGAATTTGAAGCAACTCCAGGACCATAGCCAGAGCCAAATCCCCCGCCAAAGCCCGCCGCGCCGCCAAATCCCTGGTTCTTGGGGGTGATCCACTTCATGGCTTCTTCGGGCAGCTCTTCAAAGAAGCGGCTTTTCAGGTTGTAGCGGGTTTGGCCGTGCAACATGCGGGTTTG
>CAIOAQ010000337.1 GCA_903856025.1 uncultured beta proteobacterium | reverse complement strand
TGAGTTTGCATCGACATAATACGGCGATGCGTTCAATTCATTCAATTCTGACAGGTGTGCTGCTGCTGATCGCATCGGCGACAACGGGTACAGGACATGCACAGACCATGCCTTCGACCGTGTCCCTGGCCCTGTCCCAAGCCAAAATTCCTTTGGATGCGGTGAGTCTCTTGGTGGTGGACGCGCAAAGCGCGAGCGCCCCTCGCCTGAGTCATCGCAGTGATATGCCCATGAACCCAGCATCGGTGATGAAGTTGGTGACCACTTACGCGGCGCTTGACTTGCTCGGACCCAGCTTTGTCTGGCGCACCCCCGTATGGCTGGATGGCCCGGTGGTGAACGGCGTGCTCAAAGGAAATCTGGTTATCCAGGGGCAAGGTGACCCCAAATTGGTGCTGGAACGGATGTGGCTGCTGTTGCGCCGGGTGCAGGGCCTGGGCGTGCTGCGCATTTCGGGCAACATCGTGCTGGACCGTCAGGCGTTTGTGCTGCCAAGCGTTGATGCCGGTGATTTTGACGGTGAGCCGCTGCGGCCCTACAACGCTGCGCCCGATGCACTTTTGCTCAATTTCAAGTCCATCGTGCTGACCTTCACGCCCGATACCACCGCCAACGTGGTGCGTGTGCAGATGGACCCGCCATTGGCTGGCGTGCGCCTGCCAAGCCACATACCCTTGTCCACCACGGCCTCCTGCCCGGATTACCGCGCTGCTTTGAAAGCGGATTTTTCAGACCCCAAACAGATCCGGTTTGACGGCAGCTACCCCGGCGCATGTGGAGAAAAAATCTGGCCTGTGGCCTATGTGGACCCCGCCAGCTACAACGCCCGCGCACTGGAAGGCCTGTGGCGCAGCATGGGCGGGCAAATCGACGGCACCGTCATGGACGGATTGGCACCCACTGCAAAAGCCACGTTTGAAGTCACCTCCCCCACATTGATGGAAGTGATTCGAGATGTCAACAAATTCAGCAACAACGTCATGGCGCAACAGATTTTCCTGACCTTGGGGCGGGATAACGCAACAGGCACCTCCACGCCAGCGAGCGCCCGCCTGGCACTCAACCAGTGGTGGCGCAACCGCATCAGCGCCAGCGATGTCCCTGGAATTGACAATGGTTCGGGCTTGTCGCGCGCCACCCGCATCAGTGCGGCTCAACTGGGTCAGCTGCTGAAAACCGCTTACGCCTCCCCCTGGATGTCAGAACTGACGTCCTCCCTGCCCATCACCGGTGTGGATGGCACGCTCAAACGCAGTCAAGCCAGCGTTGCCAGCGCGCACCTGAAAACCGGTAGCCTGCGCGAGGTGGTGGCGCTGGCGGGTTACGTGCAGGCCAACAGCGGCAAGCGCTATGTGCTGGTGGCCCTGGTCAACCACCCCAACTCACTGGCAGCCCGGCCTGCACTTGATGCGCTGGTGGACTGGACAGTGAAAGACAATTCAAGCCCATGACGCCCTTCGGCTGCTCCCCCTTATTCATTCATTGACCACCACATGACCCTGACCGACCTGATTGGCACATTGGCTGCTGTGTTAACCACTGCCAGCTTTTTGCCCCAAGCGCTGCACACCTTTCGCACCAAGGATGTCAGCGGAGTTTCATTGGGCATGTACAGCGTTTTTACCGCTGGTGTCGCGATGTGGCTGGTGTACGGCTTGTTGCTCCAGGCATGGCCGGTGGTCATGTCCAACCTGGTCACACTCGGCCTGGCCAGTGCCATTCTGTTCATGAAGCTGCGTTACAAGTGAGCTGGCTCTAGGTTTTGTGCGGGTTTTCCCCACTGACCTGATCGCACGCTGCGGGTTACGATTATCTTGTTAAATAGTACGGTCGTTCTTTTTTAAACCTTTTGGAGACGGTTAATGAGGCAATTTAAATTAATGAGCGTGGCGCTTGGCGTGGCGCT
>CAIOAQ010000336.1 GCA_903856025.1 uncultured beta proteobacterium | reverse complement strand
TAGGTGCCAAGTTCCCGATTTTTGCCACGCAAATGCACTAAACTCGCCATGTCATCCACTTAGGTCATCCACTTTCACCATGTTTTTCAACCTGCTGGAAAAAGCGAAAGTGAGTGCTGGTGCGGGTTTCAAGAGGTTTTTGGCAAAGTTGGGGTGGAGCCCCATCAGCCACCCCAAGTAATATAAAGAAACCATGCTACTTAATCGGTAGCAAGGGTTTTTGTTTTTTGGCTCATACCTGCGCTATGCCGCCATTGGTGCATCGTTTACAGATGAGTTGCTGCAAGTTTGTAGACCGGTACCCTACAGCCGCTATCCGCACTTCTTCCTTCGGTTTTTCCCGGAATTTCTCCAGATTCATTCCCTATGGGATGTAAGTCACATCCGGTCAACACAGCGGAAACGGGCATCCGCTATGTGTGCGAATATAGGTGATGTCGCTGACCTAGGCATGGTTAGGTAGCCGTCAAAATTCTTTCTATCATGGCTTTTGTGGCCGCCGAGCTGAACGTGCAGAGGTTTAGCCGGAGTGGACGTGTATTTTCTTCCGGCTCCGTCTTCTTCTAAAGATCGTCTTTGACGCGTCTTCTTCCGGTTTTCCTGCGTCTTCTTCAAACTCCGCGGGGGGTGTGTGGTTAGCCGATGTGGCTGACTTTAGTGACCCCGTTGAGGAGTGGCCATGGCTCAGTCCGGACAACGTAAGTGCTTGTGCTGCGGGGATTTTTTCACCCCAGACCCCCGCAATCGTGATCGACAGCGCTATTGCACAGAGGCCCCGTGCCGACGGGCTAGCAAGACCGCCAGCCAGGCCAGTTGGCTGAGCCAGCCCAAGAACACCACCTACTTCAGCGACCCCATTCACGTATCTCGCGTTCAGGCCTGGCGTGCTGCACACCCAGGCTATAGCCGCACAAAACCACTCAAGAATTTACCGTTACAAGATTCCTGCATCACACAAGTCATTGATTTAATTGATGAAACATCTGTCCGTGTTGAGATGTCTGAACCACCAGTCATCTCAGCGTTACAAGATCTCTTAACCGCGCCACAGCCATTGCTGGCGGGCCTTATCGCGCATTTATTCGAGGCCACGTTACAAGATGACATAGCCAGCACCGCCCGTCGGTTGATACAACTTGGCAACGATGTTATCAACCGGAGCCGCAATGAAGACCGTCAAACATGTGCTTTTCCCTGAACGATTGCGCCAGGTGCCTGAGCAGTTCAGTTGGGTGGACCAAGCATTGGTGCAGCGTCACTACCTTGACCGCTGCGACGCACGTGCCGCTGCGCTGTATTTGTTTTTGGTTACCGTGGCCGACGCCCAGGGCCTGAGCTACTACGGCAACGCATCCATAGAGGCCCGGCTGCACCTGAGCGCCCAAGAGCTAGACGCCGCACGGGCACAGCTCGTGCAACTCGACTTGGTGGCCTACCGGCCACCCCTGTACCAAGTGCTCTCGCTGTCTGACGCTCCAACTGCACCGCGTACGCCTTCAGTACCGGTCCAGCCGCGTATCAGCCAACCCAACGCCGCACCTCTGAGCTTGGCTCAGCTATTGGAACTGGAGCGTCGTCATGCTCGACTATGAGACCTTCTGCCAGATTCGCGACCACCTGAACCGCCAGCAGCTCAGTGTGGCCCAAACCGCCCGTGCAATGGGGCTTGACGTGCGTACCGTCGCCAAGTGGGCCAATGAAGAGCAGTTTCATCCACGCAAGAGCGTCCCGCGGGTTAGCAAACTCGATGCGTTCAAAGGCCAGATTGTTCGGTGGCTCGACACCCACCCCTATAGCGCCCAGCAGATCTACCAGCGTTTATGCGAGGCCGGTTACACGGGCGGTCGCACCCTCGTCAAGGACTATGTCCATCGAATTCGACCCCGCCACCAGGAAGCGTTTCTCACCCTGGACTTCGCCCCAGGTGAAACCGCCCAATGCGACTGGGGTGAGTACGGCACGATCGGTGTGGGATCCACCCGCAGACGCCTGAGCTTCTTTGTGATGGTGCTGTGCTACAGCCGGCGCATGTACCTGGAGTTCACGGTGTCACAAACGATGGAGTTCTTCCTCTCATGCCATGAGAACGCATTCGCCGCTTTTGGTGGTGTGCCATCGCAAATCATGGTCGACAACCTGAAGTCGGCCGTATTGCAACGCCTGGTGGGAATGGCGCCCGTGTTCAACCCGAAGTATCTGGACTTCTCGCGCCACTGGGGCTTTGAGATAAAGCCCTGCAACGTACGTTCCGGCAACGAGAAGGGCAGAGTCGAAAACGGCGTGGGTTATGTAAAAAAGAACCTGCTCGCCGGCCTGGAGCTGCCCGACTTTAGCGCCATGCAGCCAGCTGCACAGCTGTGGATGGACACGGTGGCCAACGTGCGAATACACGAGTCCACTCACCAGCGCCCGATTGATCGATTTAACGACGAACGATCCCACCTGTTGACACTCAAACCGGCCGGGTTCGATCTGGGGCGTATCAGCACGGTGCGTGCAACAAAGCAGTTCCGTGTGCCGCTGGACTCCAACAAGTATTCGGTGCCTGCCCGGTATGCAGGAGCGCGCCTGACGCTCAAGGCCTACGCCGACAGGCTGTGCATCTATGACGGCGACCAGCTCGTCGTGCGCCATGCACGTAGCATGGACCGGCACCAAGACATCCAGGACCCCGAGCACGAACGCCAGCTTCTGGTGCAGCGCAAAAGCGCACGCGAACAACGCCTGGTGGTGCAGTTTCTGGCCATCTCACCGCGGGCACAGGGCTACCGCGAGGGCTTGGAGGCCAAGCACGTCAACCCACGCGCTCACCTGCGCAAGATTCTTGCCCTGGTCGATCTGCATGGCAAGGAATCGGTGGCCCGTGCACTCGATGATGCAGCCCAATTACAGGCCTTCAGCGCGGAGTACATCGCACACATTCTGGTGGCCCGCAGACGCATCGGCGAGGAGCCCGCTGCCCTGCAGCTCACACGCCGCTCGGACCTACTGGAGCTGGAGTTACCGGAGCCCGATTTGTCCATTTATGACCGTGACGAAGGCAAGGAGGCAATTGATGTCAAAGCTCAGTGATGCGCTGCCCCCCGATGTGGGGGCAGTACGGGATCATTTACGCGTCTTAAAGTTGCCCTACATGCTGGAGAACCACCTTCAATTGGCGCAGAGTGCCGCTGACAAGAATTGGTCTCACCTAGAGTACCTCATGGAATTGGCCAGCGGCGAAGCTGCGGCGCAGGACGATCGACGCGTGCAACGCTGCATAGCCCAGGCCAGATTCCCGGTGCTCAAAACGATCGATCAGTTCGATTGGAACTGGCCCACCAAGATCAACCGACTACTGATCCGCAACCTGTTCCATCTGGACTTTGTCAAGCAGCACACCAACGTGGTGTTCATCTCGGGCACCGGCTTGGGCAAGAGCCATCTGATGACGGCGCTGGGCCATGCGGCATGCCTGCAAGGGCACTCAGTGCTATTTACCGGCGCAATCGAAATTGTCAACACCCTGACCGAGGCACACGCTGGGGGCAGTATTAAAAGCGCGCTCAATCGGTATATCAAACCGACCGTCCTTTGCATTGATGAGTTGGGCTACCTTCCCATCGACAAGTTCGGCGCCGATTGCCTGTTTCAGATCCTCAGTCACCGCTACGAACGTGGTGCCACGCTGATTACGACAAATCGGGTCTACAAGCAATGGGCCACCATCTTCAACAACGACACAGTCCTCACCTCCGCCCTGCTGGATCGCCTGCTGCATCACGTAGAGACCGTGCGGATCGAAGGCGAAAGCTATCGTTCCAAGGGCCACACAAAAATCTAAGGCCCGTCGCGGTCGGCACGAAATCAGTGAAAAAGGCCTTCATGGCCACCAAAACCCGTCAGCATTTCCAGACCGGCGAAATTTCTACATGCTCGCTCCGGCGGCCACAGCTTTGAATCGAAACTGTTGAACTGTTGAACTGTTGAACTGTTGAACTGTTGAACTGTTGAACTGGTCACGGTGAACCCCTTTCAACTTGGCAAAGCAAAGTCTACAGGTAAATACTACAACTGACCTCAATCGCAGCCACCCTGCATTTCGCCCGACATGAGCGTCACGACACCCGGCTTGGCCATCTGGACTGACCAGATCAGAACCTGTGCCACATCCTTGGACAGAATGGCGCGGTAGTTGGCAGGAAGAAGAGGGCGCAGTCCGCGCGCAAGCAACAGGCCAATACGCTCACCACCGCGCTCTGGCTGACTCAGGGCAGCCCTATTGCCGTCCAGCAATGAGGGGCGCGCGCAATCACCAGGCTTTTTAACCCCAAACAGGCAAGGGCAAGCTCCATCTCGCCTTTGATACGGTTGTAGAAGACATGAGACCGAGAGTTTGCGCCCATGGCTCAACAATACCAACATTTGTAGCTCCTGCCGACTGTGCCGCCTTCGCGACCGCCACTACAGCGTCCAAGTCTATTGCACGAAAGGCGGCCTGACTTCCAGCGACCTTGATGGTGGTACCCAATGCGATAAAGCATTCATCAATCTTGGGAAGGGCTGGAAGCGCGGCGAAGTCGACCACATGGTTTTGGAGCTTGGGGTGCGAGACCTCCAGTGGTCGGCGAACCAAACAGTGAACTGCCTCAACCGTTCTGTCTGCCAGAAGGGTTGAGACGATTTCCCTACCCACGAGGCCTGAAGCTCCAGCCACCAAAACCGATCGACCGTGATGTGTTGTCATCATTAAAGTCCAATTCTAAGAATTGTGGAGTTCTCCACAGGATGGTTATTGACTACTCTAAAAATCTGGAGCAGAATTTCCCCGTGACCGAGTCTTTATCCTCGGTGAAGGAGCCCCGTAGATGACCATGGACCACACTTACGCTCACACTTGAAAACGGCTTGCCGTTATGCCGCTTCCCATACCTGAGGAAGCACCAAGAAGGGCCAGGGTTCTCTATGAGCTCTGCCCTTTTTCTATTATGGTTGGCTGCAGCGCATCAGCAATGACAGGTGCCGATCAGTTCCACTTGGAGTAAACCAAGCCCGAAAGTGCAATCCCGATCAGCCACAGCATCCATGTATCAGACACGCCGTAGGGGTACAGCATCAAGGCGACACCAGTCCAGGTAAGCACTGCAATGGATGCCTTTTTGCCTCGTCGAAACGCTATCCAGCCGATGATGCCAAACAGGATGGCACCAAAGATGTAAGCCGGGGAGGGCAATACCAGGCCGAGAGATTCAAGCTGCTTGAGTTCATTCATGGCTGAGATTGGTCACACCTACTTTATTGACCTTGCTTTAGTGCTTCTTCGAACTCAGCCAACTCTTGAACAATGGCAGCGTACTTTTTGGATTTTGCCCTGTTGTCCATCCATTGCAGTACAGCAGCTTCCAAGTCTTCCTTGAAATGAGTCAGTGCTGATTCTTTTGCCTTCTTTGTAGCCTTGCTCGACCAGAGATCAATGAGATCGGACAGACCGTTGTCAAAGTCGTCGAACGTTTCAAGGTGGCTCCATTGGCCGGCTGTATCAAACATGCTTTCTTTCGGTAATTGTTTCTGTTTAGTCGGAGCTTCATTTTCCGCCAGGAATAACTGCATCAGCTACGGCACCTACCGCCCTTGCGGTGACTTTCACTCCGGTGGCCACCACAGTGACTGCTGCATCGGCCACTGCCACCACCGCACATGCTTCTAGAGCCAGGGCGGCACATATCACGGCGACAAATCGTAGGCTTGTCTTTAGTTGGAGCATGGACTGCGATGATTTGCTAAGCGGTGTTTTCATTTAAAACCTTAATTCACATGACACAAATGGCATGACTGAACCTGCACCAGAGCCTTAAAGCATACACCGACGCTGGGCCAACCGAACCAATACAGAAACGGGACGGCTGCATTGCCACCAAACGGGCAAGAAAAAAGCCCCAGCGATTTCTCGCAAGGGCTTAATTCGTTTGGATTTTTTGGCTCCTCGACCTGGGCTCGAACCAGGGACCTACGGATTAACAGTCGGTCTAAAGCCAATAACCACAACAAACTGCGACAGATCACAATCGATTTTCATAGGAGTCTATCACTGCGTGCTTGTTGTCAGTTGTTGCAGTTGTTTGTCCTTATTTGTGGGCAAGTGCC
>CAIOAQ010000335.1 GCA_903856025.1 uncultured beta proteobacterium | reverse complement strand
TGGCTCCGTAGGCGACTTCGCCCTTGGCTTCTGGCAGAGGTTTGCCTTGTTCGGCGGTCATGATGCGCCCCAGGTCGTCCTGGTTGGCCATGATGAGGTCGTACCACTTGCGCAGGATGATGCTGCGTTCTTTGGCGGTTTTGCTGCGCCACGCAGGCCAAGCCGCATTGGCCGCGGCAATGGCGGCTTCGGCTTCGACTGGGCCAAGGTTGGCAACGTCAGCCAGGTGGGCGCCGGTGGCGGGGTCGGTGACGGCAAAGCGGCTGCTGCCGGCGATCCACTGACCGTTGATCAGGGCATCGGTCTTCAGCAGGCTGGGGTCTTTGAGTAACGAGAGGGGAGAGGCAGACATGGAAACTCCTGGATTAACAATAGAAACGGGTCTTAGCCCTTGTGAAATAAGCGTAGTAAGCTATCAAAATTGACTGTGACTCAGCGTGTGAGCACACCGGGCAACACGCACAGCATCTCGAACAACAGGTTGGCACCCAGCAAGGAGGTGTTACCGGTGGGGTCGTAGGGCGGTGAAACCTCCACCAGATCGGTACCCACCAGATTCAGGCCACGGCAACCACGAATGATCTCCAGCGCCTGCGGCACGCTCAGGCCACCGATTTCAGGTGTGCCGGTGCCGCCGGCATAGGCGGGATCGATGCCATCGATGTCAAAACTCAGATAACAGGGGCGTTGACCGATCTGGGCGCGAACTTTTTCCATCAAAGGTGCGAGCGACTGGTACCAAACCTCATGCGCCAGCACCAGGTTAAAACCCTGTTGGCGCGGCCAGTCAAAGTCGTCGGCTGCATAGCCGCTGCCGCGCAGACCGATCTGGAACACATTTTTGCAGTCCAGCAGGTTTTCTTCGACGGCGCGCCTGAACGGTGTGCCGTGTGCGATGCGCTCGCCGAACATATCGGCGTTGACATCGGAGTGCGCATCCACATGCACCAAGGCCACAGGGCCATGTTTTTTGGCCATGGCCCGCAAAATGGGCAGGGCAATGGTGTGGTCACCACCCAGTGTGAGTGGAATGCAATCGTGCGCCAGCAACTCATCGTAATAGTCGGTGATGATGGGCAGAGATTTGTCGAGCGAATAGGTGTTGATGGGCACGTCGCCCAAGTCGGCAACCTGCAAGGTGTCAAACGGAGCAGCTCCGGTGGCCATGTTGTAGGGTCGGATCAGCGAGGATTCGGCACGGATCTGGCGTGGCCCAAAACGTGCGCCGGGTCGGTTGCTGGTGCCAATGTCCAAGGGCACACCGACAAACGCGGCGTTCAGACCGTGTGCAGAGTGTGCCACCGGCAGGCGCATCATGCTGGCGATGCCGCCAAAGCGGGGCATGGCATTGCCCGAAAGGGGTTGGTTTTTGATGGACATCAGGAATGAAGGTTCAACAGCAGCGTGCCATTGGTGTCGGACTGCGGGGTGCGGTTGCGATCCAGATGAAACACGCCGACCACTTCGGCCAGCCTGGTTGCTTGCGCACGCAGACTTTCGGCGGCGGCGCTGCTTTGCTCGACCAAGGCGGAATTTTGCAGTGTCACCTGGTCGATGCGGGCGACTGCACCGCTGACTTCGCTGATGCCTTGGTATTGCTGGGCGGTGGCGCTGTGGATGGTGTTGATCAGCTGACTGACATGTTGCACCTGGGTGACGATGTTTTGAATCGACTGACCAGCTTCTTCGACCTGGCGCGCTCCGGTTTCCACCTTGGCAACGTTGTCACTGATCAGCTTCTTGATTTCCTTGGCGGCATCCGCAGAGCGGTGTGCCAGCGAACGCACTTCGCTGGCGACCACGGCAAAGCCGCGCCCCTGCTCGCCGGCACGGGCGGCTTCAACCGCCGCGTTGAGGGCCAGAATGTTGGTCTGGAACGCAATGCTGTCAATCACGCCGGTAATGTCGCTGATGGTTTTAGACGAGGCCGCAATGCCTTGCATGGTGGCCACGACCTGTGCGACGGCCTGTCCACCGGCCACCGCCGAGGTGCTGGCATTGGCTGCCAGTCGGTTGGCCTGCTCAGCTGTGTCGGCATTTTGTTTGACCGTGTCGGTCAGTTGTTCCATGGAGTGGGCGGTCTGTTGCAGATTGCTGGCTTGCTCTTCCGTGCGGGTGCTCAAGTCGGAGTTGCCTGCGGCGATTTCTGCAGAACCGGTGGCAATGCTGTCACTGCTTTGGCGCACCTGACCCACCAGGGCGGCCAGTCGCTCCCGCATGGTGGCCATGGCGGCCATGACGCTGGTCTGGTCGCCGGGTCGGGTCTGCACCCGCTCTGTCAGGTCACCACCGGCAATCGACAAGGCAATACGTGCCACTTCTTGCGGTTCGCCGCCCATTTGGTGTGAAATCGAGCGCACCGTCAGCAGGGCGGCTCCCACGCCCAGGGCCAGGGCCACGGCACCGGCCACTGCCAGCAGGGACAGCGACAATTTGAAGGTGGCATTGCCTTTTTCGGTGAGCTGGGTCGCAACACTGGATTTGAACGCCCATTCTTTGTCGATGGCACTCATGGTGGCCTTGAACAAACGCTCGGTTTTTCCGGTGAACAGCCGACGGGCTTCCTCGATCTTGTCGGGATCGGTCAGGGACTCACGTGCGATCGCCTTGAGCTTGTCCCAGTTCGCCATGGCCAAGGTCGTGCTCTCGCTTACCGCCTTCCACAGTTCACGGTCCTCATCATTGACCAACAGTTGCTCGTGCTTGGCCAACGCTTGGTTGAGTTGGGCGTACGCCTGATCAATGTTTCCTTCAAGCCCGCCCATTTCGTCAGCAGAGACGGTCATCAGGTGTTGCGCTTGCAACATGCGAATGGCGGCGACTTTCTCTTGCCAGGACTTGACCGCTTCCAGGGAAGGCGTGGTGGTGGCGCTGTAGTAGTCCAGCGCATTGTGAATCACGGTAATCTGCCAGACGGCCATGGCGGCTACTGAAATGAGCAACACCAGCAACAAACCAAACGCCCAAGCCAGGCGTGTGCCCAGCTTCATCTTTCCCAGATTGATCTTAAGAGACATAGTTGTGGTGCTGCAATGAGTGATGCATTCTTAGCGCCGGCGTCCGCGCAGCCATTCAAGTCCGAGCATCAGGGTGGTGGTGAAAATGATCAGCAACGTGGCGACGGCTGCAATGGTGGGGTTGATGTTTTCACGTATGCCAGTGAACATCTGGCGCGGCAACGTGACCTGCGTGGGGCCGGCAATGAACAGCGTCACCACCACTTCGTCAAACGAAGTCGCAAAGGCAAACAGCGCACCCGAAATGACCCCGGGTGCAATGATGGGCAGCGTGACACGGAAGAAGGTGGTGAGTGGATTCGCACCCAGGCTGAGCGACGCACGGATCAGGTTCTCGTTAAAGCTCTGTAAGGTGGCCAGCACCGTAGTCAGCACAAAGGGTGCACCCAAGGCCGCATGGACCAGGATCAAACCAAGGTAGGTGTCATTGATGCCAATGCGCGAAAAAAACAAATAGGTACTCACCCCGACCACCACAATGGGGACGACCATGGGTGCAATCAACAGGCTCATCAGCACGCCTTTGCCAAAAAAATTGACACGTGCCAGCCCCACCGCAGCCATGGTGCCCAGGACCGTGGCCAACACCGTGGCCAACGGGGCAACGATGAAACTGTTGCGTGTTGCGCGCCCCCATTCGGCTGACGAAAAGAGGTTGTCGTACCACTGCATTGACCAACCTGGCATGGGATAAGACAAAAACGAACTGGCGCTGAACGACAGGGGCATGATGACCAGAATGGGCAGCAGCAAAAAGAGCAGCACCAGCACCCCGGTGCCGCGCAGCAGATACCAGCCGATTTTGTCGGCCAGGGTGGCGTAAGCCGGGAACATGGGGCGTGCAGGTAGAGACATGACCGATCACCTTTGTGGATTAACCCAAACTCAGTTCGGATTTGACGACTTTGCGGTACACCGCATACAGCACCAAAGTGGCAGACAGCAACACCGCGCCCAAAGCGCAGGCCATACCCCAGTTGACGTTGACATTGGTGTACTGGGCAATGTAGTAAGACAGCATCTGGTCATCCGCACCACCCAGCAGGGCCGGGGTGACGTAATAACCAATGCTCAGTATGAAGACCAGCAACCCTCCGGCACCCATGCCAGGATAGGTTTGTGGCACGTAGACCCTAAAAAACGCGGCCAATGGCGAGCTACCCAAGGACACGGCGGCTCTTAAATAGGTCGCAGGAACCGATTTCATGACGCTGTACAGCGGCAAAATCATGAAGGGCAACAAAATATGCACCATGGCAATGATGACACCCAGCCGGTTGAACAGCAGGGGCAGGGGCTCGGTGATGAATCCCAGTTCCATCAGCGTCCGGTTGACCAGCCCATTGGACTGCAACAACACAATCCAGGCTGCGGAGCGCACCAAAATCGAGGTCCAAAACGGCACCAGCACCAGAATCATCAGGATGTTGGCTTGCCGTGCCGACAAGGTGGATAACCAATAGGCCAGCGGGTAGCCCATCAGCAGGCACACCAGGGTGACCACGGCACTGATGGAGAAGGTACGCATCAAAATCTTGAAAAATGCCGCGGAGTCTGCGTCGACCTGAACAATGTGGCCCTGTACATCGCGCTTCAAATCGACCGAGGTGAGCAGGTAGTCCGGCGTCCAGCGTGATCCATTTTTGGCAATGGCTTGCCAGTAGCCCAACTCTTCCCAGCGTGCATCAAGTTCGAGCATGCGCGCCTTGGTTTGGGCAGCCGTCAATTGGCTGTCGAAAGGCAAGGCCCGGTAGGTACTCATGATCAGCGAGCGGCCGCCGCTGATTTCGCTGTTCAGGCGTCGGGCAAGTCCTCCGGCATCGGATTGCTCCGTGATGGCAGACAAATCTTTGATGATCGCGGCATACGCGTCATCCGGTGGCACGGAAGTGCGGTCCCACTTATCGAGTACGACAACCGTGTGCTTGAGCGTGTTGGCGACCTCAGGGTTTTCAACGGCGCGCACCAGTAGCGCGGCAATCGGAACGATGAAGATGGCCAACAAAAAAATCAGCAGAGGCAACGTGAGAGAGATGGCAAAGGCCTTTTTGCGACGCTGTGAGCGCCGCAACTGAGTGGCCAGATTACCCGGCATGACGGGTGCGGTCGTGGTTGTCACGGTCTTTACCTTCTCTCTTTTGTTTAGTTACTGAGCAGCCCAGGCAGCAAAGCGTTTTTCCAACGCCTCACCTTGGTCAGCCCAGAAGCTCACGTTGAACTGCAACGCAGTTTTTGCATTGGCTGGTGAAGTTGGCAGTTGACCCAGTACCTTGGCATCGAGCTTGGCCAGTGCCTTGGTGTTGGTGGGGCCATAGGAAATGTTTTTCGCATAGACCGCTTGGGCATCAGCGCTGCTGGCCAACGAGATGAACTTCAGAGCGGCTTCCTTGTTGTTGCCACCTTTTGGCATGACCCAGTAGTCCAAGTCATAAATGCCACCGGTCCAGGTGATCTTGAGGTTTTTGCCTTCGCGTTGGGCGGCATCAATGCGGCCGTTGTAAGCCGTGGTCATGACCACGTCACCCGCGACCAGAAACTGTGGCGGCTGCGCGCCGGCTTCCCACCATTGAATGCTGGACTTGAGTTCTGTGAGTTTCTTGAACGCGCGGTCAGCACCCTCCTTGGTTTTGAGCACCTTGTACACATCGGCCACTGCAACGCCGTCAGCCATCAGGGCAAACTCGATGTTGTAACGGGCACCCTTGCGCATGGCACGCTTGCCAGGAAACTTCTTGGTGTCCCAGAAATCAGCCCATGTGGTCGGCGCGGTTTTCAGTTTGTCGCCGTCATAGGCCATCACGGTAGACCACACAAACGTGCCAATGCCGCATTCATGAACCGCTGCGGGTGTGAAGTCGGCCTTGTTGCCAATCTTGCTGTAGTCGAGTTTTTCGAACAGGCCTTCATCGCAACCACGGCTCACGTCAGGGGATTCGACCTCAACCACGTCCCAATTGACATTTTTTGCTTCGACCATGGCTTTGATCTTGGCTTGTTCACCGTTGTATTCCACACCAACCACCTTGTTGCCTGTGGCTTTTTCATAGGGTGCAAAGTAGGCGACCTTCTGGGCGTTGCCGTTGGCTCCGCCAAAATTAACCACGGTGATCTGGGTTTCCGCGTGCGCAGAAAGGGTGAATAACGCAGCGCAGGCTGCAACCAGGGGGGCTAGCTTCATCGAGTGTCTCCTAGGAGGGGGTTGAAAAACAAAAATGCAAATGGGTCAGGCATAAACCCGCAGATGCTCAGGGGGCAATACCAGCCACACATCATCACCGGCTTGCGGGATGCTGGGGCCAGAAAGCACAATCTTGACAGTGGCTGGCGCTTGTTGGTCTACCAAGCAGCGCACGCGTAAATGGTCACCGTAATAAATAACATCGCTCACCTTGGCCTTGAGGCTGTTGGCGGGCCTTGGTTCGTTGCCAAGACAAATGAGCGCCCGCTCGGGACGAATACAGGCTTGCACCGGGCA